>BEHZ01000051.1 GCA_002923335.1 bacterium HR23
TGGCGTTAGGGGTTTGCCCCCTTCGCCAGGCCCAGGCCCGGGGGAGGGCCGAAAGGAGGTATCCAGGGGGTCTGGTGGGGGCTTGTGGGGTCCCCCACCAGACCCGTGCCCGGGGGAGGGCCAACGCTAGCGCCCCTAGCCGGGGCTGGTCGAACACCGGCTCCTGGCATGCCGACGCATCAGGTCCACCAGACGCCGGGCGTCCAGTTCCTTTAGGGAGTAGGCTCGTGCCCCCGCCCGCAGGACAGCGTCTTGCTCCTCCTGGTCAAAGAACGATGTTAGGACGATAACCGCGGTTTCCGGCACATCCCGGACAAGGGAGCGCACCACTGCGATGCCGTGCTCACCCCCTGTCTTACTCTCCACCAGGACCACATCGGGCCTGGTCTCTTGCACGATGCGCACCCCTCCGCTGTCCACCGGCCCTTCCCCCACCACCTGGATGCCCGGCTCCCGGGATAGGCGCGCCGCCAACTGCCGACGACCCCACGGGTCTTTGTCCAAGATAACAACGGTAAGGGAAGTATTTCCCCTCGGGCTCACCCTCTCCTCCCCCGTTAGGCCTGGGGCCCCCCCATGCGGGCATCGCACCGATTGTGCGGGTGCGCCAGGTGCAACCCTTTCCACCCTATTTCTCCTTGCCCGGCCCCTCTAGGGCCAAAAGTCCCAATTTCCACTGGGCCATGTGGCCCCCTCACCGGGCCAAAGACGGCTCCTGAGAGGGGAGGTCCTGCCCCTCGGCGTGCTCCAGCGCCCTCTCCTCCCCTTCGGTCAGGATGTAACCGCACTGTATGCAGGCGATGTAGGAGCCGTAGAGGTCCTGGGTCCGGAAAAGGTCGCCTTGACAGCGGGGACACGCCTGGAACCAGAACATGGCGCCCTCCTGTCCGTTGTCGGTCTCAGCATAAGGGGAAGGGGGAGAGGCATCCCAGGGGCGAAGGGCCTATTTGGGTGGGGGCCATGCGTCCCCTTTGGGGGTGGGCCGTGTGGTCACGGGCATCTCCCAGAAAGCCCACGCCCCCGGCGGGCGGGGGCGTGGGCAACCCAAGGGGACCGACGGTCTAACTGCGAGCGGAGGCGGTCTCCCGGCAACGGGTAACTATCTGGTCGTTCTCCACATCTATCACCACGGTATCGCCCGGCTTGAACTTGCCGGCCAGGAGTTCCTCCGAGAGGCGGTCCTCCACATGGGTTTGGATGATCCGGCGGAGGGGGCGGGCGCCGAAGTTGGGGTCGTAGCCCTTCTGCCCCAGCCACTCCCGAGCCTGGGGGGTAACCTCCAGTTTCATGTCCTTCTCCGCCAACTGCTTGCTCACCTGGGAGAGCATGAGGTCAACGATCTGCAGGATGTGCTCCTTGGTGAGGGCGTGGAAGACCACAATGGCATCAATGCGGTTGAGAAACTCGGGGCGGAAGAAGCGCTTCACCTCGTTGATAACCTTCTCCTTCATCCGCTCGTAGGCCTCCTGGAAGGAGCGGGCCTCCTCCTTTTTCACCTGGAAGCCCAGGGCGGTCTCCCGGCGGATAAGGTCCGAGCCCAGGTTGCTGGTCATGATGATGATGGTGTTGCGGAAGTCCACCCGACGGCCCTTGGCATCGGTGAGGTGGCCGTCGTCAAAGATCTGCAGGAGGATGTTGAATACATCCGGGTGGGCCTTTTCGATTTCGTCCAGCAGGATAACCGAGTGGGGCTTCCGGCGGATGGTCTCTGTGAGTTGGCCCCCCTCCTCATAGCCCACATAGCCGGGGGGTGCGCCCACCAGGCGGGCGACTGTGTGGCGCTCCATAAACTCGGACATGTCCAGGCGCACCATGGCGTCGTCGGAGCCGAACATGAACTCCGCCAGGGCACGGGCCAGTTCGGTTTTGCCCACGCCGGTGGGGCCCAGGAAGATGAAGACGCCCACGGGTCGGCGGGGGTCTTTGAGACCGGCACGGGCGCGGCGCACCGCTTTGGAGACCACGGTGATGGCCTCATCCTGGCCGATGATGCGCTTATGGAGGTTCTCTTCCATCTTCAGGAGGCGCTCCGTCTCCTCCTGCTTGAGGCGGGAGAGGGGGATGCCCGTCCACATGGCTACCACCTCGGCGATATCGTCGGCGGTAACCACGGGCTTCTCCTTCTCCTGCTCCGTTTGCCACTGGCGCTCCAACTCCTCCATCTTGCGGATGAGGTTCAGTTCCCGCTGGCGTAGTTCGGCAGCGTATTCATACTGCTGGTTGGCGATGGCCTCCTCCTTCTCCCGGCGCACATTCTCCAGGAGTTTCTGCACCTCCTTCAGCGAGAGTGGGGTGGTGGAGCGCTGGATACGCACCCGGGAAGCAGCCTCGTCCACCAGGTCAATGGCCTTGTCCGGCAGGAAACGGTCGGGGATGAAGCGGGCGGCCAGGCGGGCGGCGGCCACCAGGGCCTCGTCGGATATGGTGAGGCGGTGGTGCTCCTCGTAGCGCCCCTTGATATGGCGGAGGATCTCCACCGTGTCTTCCACGGTGGGCTCCTCCACCAGAATGGGCTGGAAGCGCCGTTCCAGGGCCGGGTCCCGCTCCACATACTTGCGATAGTCGTCCAGGGTGGTGGCCCCCACCACCTGCAACTCGCCCCGGGCCAGGGAGGGCTTCAGGATGTTGGCAGCGTCCACAGCGCCTTCGGCGGCACCTGCCCCTACCAGGGTATGCATTTCGTCAATGAAGAGGATGATGTTGCCGGCGGTGCGTATCTCTTCTATGACCTTCTTCAGGCGCTCCTCAAACTCGCCCCGGTATTTGGTGCCGGCCACGAGAGCGCCCATGTCCAGAGTAACCAGGCGCCGCCCCTGCAGGTTTTCAGGCACCTCCCCGGTGACGATGCGCTGGGCCAGGGCCTCCACGATAGCGGTTTTGCCCACGCCCGGCTCGCCGATAAGGACGGGATTGTTCTTGGTGCGGCGGGAGAGGATTTGGATAACCCGCTGGATCTCCCGGTGGCGTCCCCAGACGGGGTCCAGTTTTCCCTGGCGGGCCAGGGCGGTGAGGTCCACGCCCAGTTGGTCTAGGGTGGGGGTGCGGGCGGTGGCCCGCCCCTCCCGCGCCTGTCCCGCCGCCTGGGAGAGGATGCGCTGGGTCTCCTGACGCACCTTGTCCAGGGTTACCCCGAGGCTCTCCAGCACCCCGGCAGCCACCCCCTCCCCCTCCCGCAGAAGGCCAATGAGGAGGTGCTCGGTGCCGATGTAGTGGTGGCCCAGCCGGCGGGCCTCGTCCACCGCCAGTTCAATGACCTTCTTGGCACGGGGAGTAAGGCCAATGCTCTCGCTGGAGACGGGGCGCTCCCCTCGCCCAATGATGAACTCCACGGCGGAACGCACCTTGCTCACGTCCACGCCCAGGTTGGCCAGGACCCGTGCAGCCACCCCTTCCGTCTCCCTTACCAGGCCCAGGAGGAGGTGCTCGGTGCCAATGTAGTTGTGGTTGAAGCGCATCGCCTCTTCCTGGGCGAGGGAGAGGACACGCCGTGCCCTTTCTGAGAACTTCTCAAACCGGCTGGTCATGGCTCACCGTCCTACCATGCATTCTGGGGTCATAAGGCCAGTTCCGCCTGGGCCTGGCGCAAACTCAAGGAGATGCGCCGACGCTCCGGTTCAATACGCAATATTTTTACGGTAACCGTCTCTCCCTCCCGCACCGCCTGCCGGGGGTCGGTGAGAGGGCGCTCCGCCAGTTCCGAGATATGAATCAGACCCTCAATACCCCCCTCCAGGCGGGCAAAAGCGCCGAACTCGGTGAGGCGGGTAATGGTGGCCTGCACCAACTGCCCCACCTGGTAACGGTGGACGGCGGTCTCCCAGGGCTGGGGGAGCAGGCGTCGGAGGGAGAGGCTAATGCGCCGGTGCTCCCGGTCCACCTTCAGCACATACACCTCCACCTCCTGCCCCACCTGCAGCACCTCTTCGGGACGCTCCACCCGTGTCCAGGAGAGTTCGGAGAGGTGGATGAGGCCGTCGGCGCCCCCCAAGTCCACGAAGGCTCCAAAGGGGGAGAGGCTGGAGACCCGCCCCCGGCGCACCTCCCCCTCCCGCAGTTCCTGGAGCAAGCGCTCCTTCTGGGCCTCCCGCTCCTCGTGCCAGACGGCCCGCTCCGAGAGGATGGCCCGCCCCCGTTTCCGCTCCACTTCTAACACCTTCAGATGTAGGGTGGCGCCCACCCGTTGGGCCAGATCCCCCTCGCCCTGGGGAGGTCGGGGGACAGGGGCGACCTGGGAGAGGGGGATAAACCCCTGGACGCCCTCCACATCAACGAGTAGCCCACCTCTATTATACCCGATACAGCGGGCGCTGATCTTTCGTCCTTCGGCCAGGGCGTTTTCCAGAAGACGCCACCCCTTTTCCCCGTGGGCACGGTCCACCGAGAGGAGCGCCGGCCCCTCTTCCCCTTCCGGGCGGAGCACCGTGGCCAGGATGGTGTCGCCTACCTTCACAGGTTTATCCGCCAGGGTGCGCATCTCCCGCAGAGGCACAAACCCTTCGGACTTCCCCCCCACGCTCACCAGCAGGCCGTCCGGGTACACCCGCATCACCAGGCCCTCCACCACCTCCCCCCGGCGTAGGGGGCGCCAGGAGTCGCTCTGGCTGAGCAGGTCAGCCATGCTTTCAGGGGAGGGGTCGGTGGGAACGCTCTGCCCGGGAGAACTCACAACTGCCCTGTCCTTTCCTTGGGGGGTTGGCTACCCTCATGATAGGGGCAACAGGGGGCGCTGTAAAGGGTGGGAGCAGGAGAAGAGGGATGGGAAAGGGGCCTTCCCCGTCGGGGGAGGCCCCTTATGTGCCGAGTGCCCCCGGCAACGGCCTATTTTCCCAGCCCCTTGCGAGGCCAGTATCGTCGGCGCTGGGGCGTTTCACGACCGTGTTCGGGATGGGAACGGGTGGGTCCACCCCGCTCCTGTCACCGAAGGCACTCAGGCCACCTTCTTACTATACCCCGGCGCCGGGCGCCCGTCAAGGGCTTGCCTTACCGCCCGCGTTTCCTCCGCTCTGGGGGGAAGGGGTTGGAAAACAGGGTGCCGAGGGTCGCCCCTCCCTAGTCCGGGGCCACCCGTATCCCTTCCGCCAGGGCTTTGGCCACCCCCTCCAAGGCAGGAAGCAGGGGGTGGGCGGTCAGGTCGGTCGTGAGGGGGGTTATGCTCACCCGATGGTGGCGCACCGCCCACACATCGGTCCCCTCCACCACTTCCCATACGGGACGGGAGCGGGCTATCCAGTACCACTTGCGCCGGCCGTCGTCGCCGTGGCGGACCACCTCGGCGTAACTGCGCCGTCCCAGGCGGGTAACCTCTACTCCCTCCAGTTTCTCCAGGGGCAGGTTAGGAAGGTTCACATTCAGCAGGAGAGGACGGGGGAGGCTCCCTTCGCCTATCTGCTGGGCCAGTAAGCGCAACACCAGGGCCGAGGGGCCAAAGATGAAGTTGTTGAGGGTGCATAGGGAGATGGCGATGGAGGGGATGCCCCGAAACCACCCCTGGAGCGCGCCCCCCACTGTGCCCGAGAGGAGCACATCCTCCCCCAGGTTGGCCCCCTGGTTGATACCCGACACCACCAGGTCCGGCGGGGAATCCCACAGGACTTCGGTGGCGATAATAACCGCATCGGCGGGGGTGCCCTCTACGGTGTAGGCTTCCACACCCTCCACCTGGGCGGGAAAGGGAGTTACCCGCACCGGTATCTGAAGGGTCATGGACGCCCCTACACCACTCTGCTCCCGGTCGGGGGCGCATACCATCACCCGCCCCAGGGGGCGCAAGGCCCGTGCCGCCTCCCACAGGCCCGGGGCGTGGATACCGTCGTCGTTGGTCAGCAGGATGCGCATCCTTATTCTCCTATGCGCCGGCGGGCAGGTCGGGGAACACCTCCCGGGCCGAGGGGATACCCCCCAGAGGGGTGGCCTTCAGCACCCCCCGCACCACCGCCTCTGCCACCACACGGGTTACCGCCACACCCAAACGGTCCAGGTCTACTGCCTCGGGGCACTCCCCCGTCGCCAGCACAAAAAAGCAGTCCCCATCCCGCATGGTATGGCAGGGGCGCACCGCCAGGGCCAGGCCGTCCTGGGCGTGGACGGCCAGTTTATTGGCCTGCTCCTTGGTGAGACGGGCGTTGGTAGCCACCACCCCTATGGTAGTGTTGGACTGGGGGGCACGGGCGAGGGTCTCCCCCCCCAGGAGGAGGTCCACAGAGTCGTGGAAACCCCTCCCATCCTCTCGGCGAGGGCCGGCCAGGACCCGCCCACTCTGGGGGTCCACCACATCCCCCACGGCGTTCACTGCCACCAGGGCGCCCACCACCACCTGCCCCAGGGCTAGGCTGGCGGTGCCGATGCCCCCCTTGGTGGCACGGGCCAGACCCAGGGCCTTCCCTACCGTGGCCCCGGTGCCCGCTCCCACCGAGCCTTCGGCGATGGGGCCGGCCACCGCCCGCTGGCACGCCTCGTAGCCCTCCCAAGGGCCGGGGCGTGCTTTGCGGGGGCCTCCCAGGTTCAGGTCAAAAAGGATGGCCGAGGGGACAATGGGCACCACCGCCTGCCCTATACGGAAGCCGATGCCCCGCTCCTCCAGCCACCGCATTACCCCATCGGCCACCGCCAGCCCGAAGGCGCTTCCCCCGGAGAGCACAACGGCGTGCACCTGCTGGATAAGGGCGGTGGGGCGCAAGAGGTCGGTCTCCCGGGTGCCGGGGGCGGAGCCCCGGACCTCCACTCCCCCTACCGCCCCCTTGGGGACGAGGACAACGGTGCAACCCGTGGCGTTCTGGGGGTCGGTCCAGTGCCCCACCAGAACCCCCGGCACATCGGTGAGGGCGTGATAGGGGAGGAGCGGGTGGTGGCTCACCCCTCCACCATAGCGGACGGGAGGGGGAGGTGTCCAGGGGCTTAGCCCAGACCCCTCCTCGGCGCAGGCAAGACCCCCGGGCAATTAGGAGACGGCCCGGGTAGCCTCTTGACAAAGGGGCAGGATTGGGATAACCTTCACTAATGTCTAGTGGGTGGGCGGGGAAGTCTGGCCAAGGAGCCGACATGGACCCCATCGCCCTAACCGCAGAGCAGTGGGCCCAGGTCAAGGCCCTTCTGCACATCCTGTGGCTCCTTCCCTTCTTCGCCGCCGGGCTGGCCCTGCTCCTGATGCTGGCCCTGGCCATTATCCCCTCTCTGGTGGGCACCCGCCACCTGCCCGCTGAGACCACACGGGTGCGGGGCCTCTTCCTCCTGGTCAGCCTGGCGGCCGTGGCCGGCATCGCCATCGTCTTTGCACGGGTCATTGCAGTGCGGGACATCCTCGTCGCCGTGTATCCCAAGTTCCTGTGGTAACCTGAAAGGAAGGAGACGCCGGTGCGCCTGGGCAAGCGTGCCTGGATCGCCATCCTAGTGGGGGGAGGGCTGGGGAGCACCCTCCTGGGCCTGGCCTTCCTGGTGCTGGTGGTGCCCAGGGTGGTGGCTCACTACTCTTGGAGCGTGGAGCGTCTCTTCCGCCAGGCCCCCCAACAGCCCATCGCCTTCACCCACGCCACCCACGCCGGCGACGCCCAAATCCCCTGCCTCTTCTGCCACCGGGGAGCCGACACCGAGGCGGCGGCGACCATCCCCTCCCTGGAGCAGTGCATGTTCTGCCACCGCTTCATCGTGGGGACCACCGAGGCGAAGCAAGCCGAGATTCGCAAGGTCATCGACGCCTTCAATAACCAGGAGCCGGTCCAATGGGTGCGGGTCTTCCGCCTCCCTGACCATGTGCGCTTCGTCCACGAAGCCCACATCCGTGCCGGCTTCACCTGCTCCGACTGCCACGGGGCGGTGGAGACCATGACCACCATGCGCCAGGTCCAGCGCTCCCTGAAGATGGGGGACTGCGTGGGGTGCCATCGCCAGAACAACGCCCCCACCGACTGCGCCATCTGCCACTACTAGCGGGGTGCCATGGGGATTACACGCCGAGACCTGCTGAAACTGGCCGGGGCGGGCGCCCTGGGGGCCATCGCCTTCAACGGGTGCCGTATCCCCGACAAGGAACTGCGGGTGGAGAGCCCCGTCGCCCTCCCTGAGGACACGGTAACGGGCAGGGAGAACTGGTATGCCACCCTCTGCCAACAGTGTGGGGCGGGGTGCGGGATCGTGGTGCGGGTGATAGAGGGGCGGGCCAAGAAGATAGAGGGCAACCCCGACCACCCCCTGAACGCCGGCAAGACCTGCGCCCGGGGCCAGGCAGGGGTGCAGGCCCTTTACCACCCGGACCGCCTCCACACCCCCCTCCTCTACGGCCAGCCCGTGGACTGGGAGACGGCCATGGGCCAACTGGTCTCCCAGATACAGCAGAACCGGGGGCGTATCTTCCTGGCCACCAATCCCCTGCGGGGCCATATCGCCGCCGTCGCCCAGGCCTTCATCCAGGCCGCCGGCGGGACGCTGATGGCCTACGAACCCCTGGAGGACACCGTCCTGCGCACCGCCGTGAAGCGCCTCTTTGGCCAGGACACCCTCCCCGACTACGACATCGCCCACGCCCGCACCGTTCTCTCCTTTGGGGCGGGGTGGCTGGAGACCTGGGGCTCCCCGGTGCGCTGGGGAAAGGCCTATGGAGCCTTCCGGCAGGGGCGTTCAGTGGTGCGGGGCACCTTCTTCCACGCCGAGCCCCGCTTTTCCCTCACCTCGGCCAACGCCGACCTCTGGCTCCCCGTCCGCCCGGGGCGGGAGGGTGTTCTGGCCCTGGCGGTGGCCTATGTGCTTATAGAGCAGGGGATGGCCTCCCCCTCCGCCACCGCCCAGTTGACGGGTGGGCGGGGCCTTTCTGCCCTCTCCGCCTACCAGCCTGAACAGGTGGCGGAGACGGTGGGCATCTCCGCCCAGCGCATTCGGGAGGTGGCAGAAGCCTTCGGTTCCCAGCGCCCCAGCCTGGCCCTGGTGGGCGGTTCTGCCCTGGCCCATACCAACGGCCTGTTCACCGCCCTGGCGGTCCTCTCCCTCAACGCCCTGGTAGACAACATCGGCCGTGAAGGGGGCGTCCGCTTCAACCCCCCACCCCCTCTTGACCTGTCCGGCGTTCCCCCGGCACCCCTCGCCCGGTGGCGCAAGGCCCTGGAGGACATGGGGGCCGGACGAGTGGGCCTGCTGATTATCCGGGGGGCCAACTTGGTCTATGGCCTCCCCATAGACCCCAAAGAGTTTGAGGACCTCCTCAACGGCGTCCCCTTCCGGGTCTTCATCGGCTCCATCCCCGAGGATATGGCGCCCTTCGGAGACCTGGTGCTCCCCGAACTGGAGCCTCTGGAGAGTTGGGGCACCGATTGGCCCGAGCCCGGCCCCGGCTTCCAGACCCTTACTTTCCAACAGGCGGTGGTGCGTCCCTTCCGGGACGGGAAATCCTTTGGAGACATCCTGCTGGAGGCGGGCCGGTCGGCCGGCCTGAACCTCCCCTGGCAGAGCATGCGGGAGGCGGTGCAGGACGGGGCGCGCCGGCTGTTTGCCCTGGGGCGAGGCTCGGTGCGGGCGGGGGATGAGGCGTCCTTCCTGACAGGTGTGCTGCAGAGAGGAGGGTGGTGGGACACCCAGGCCCAGGGGCAAGGGCGCGTTACCCTGGAGCGTGCCCCTGCGACGCCCCCAGCCCCCCAGTTCGCCGGCGAGGAGGGGGAGTTCCCCTTCCACCTGGTCCCCTTTACCCCCCTGGGCATCCACGACGGGCGAGGCGCACACCTGCCCTGGCTCCAGGCCATTCCCGACGGCACCACCACCGTCGCCTGGCAAACCTGGGTGGAGATCCACCCCGAGCGGGCCAAAGAACTGGGCATCGCCGAGGGGGATTGGGTGGAGGTTACCTCCCCCCGGGGGAGCATCCGTGCCCTGGCCTACCTGCACCCCGCCATCCCTCCGGAGGTGGTGGCGGTGCCCTTCGGCTTCGGCCACGCCGGCATGGGGCGGTGGGCCAACGGGCGGGGAGCCAATGTCTTCCGCATCCTGGCACCCCTCACCGACAGCGAGACGGGGGCCTTCGCCTGGTCCGCTACCCGTGTAAGGATACGGCGCCTCGGCCCTCGCCAGCGCATCCCCAAGTTTGAAGGCACCGTGCTCCCCGTGCAACTGGAGGAGCGCCCCATTATCCTCATCACCCGGGAGGCGTAGGCATGCCCACGGCGCACCCGCTCCATACACACCCCGACACCCCGCCTAGAGGCGGTGCACAACCCCAGAAGGCCGCTGGGGCCACGCCCTCCGCCGGCAGGGGGACATTCCCCCAACAGACCCGCCCCCGCCATAAATGGGGGATGGTGGTGGACCTGGACCGGTGCACCGGTTGTCAGGCGTGCGTGGTAGCCTGCCAGGCGGAGAACAACATCCCCCTCAACACCGAAAGCATCTACCTCCAACGGCGGGTGATCGAGTGGATTCGCATTGAGCGCTACTGGGAGCCGAACCACGAGCAGGTGCGTGCCCGCTACATCCCCCTCATGTGCCAGCAGTGCGACAACGCCCCCTGCGAGCCGGTGTGCCCCGTGTATGCCACCTACCACAACGACCAGGGGCTGAATGTGCAGGTCTACAACCGCTGTGTGGGCACCCGTTACTGCGCCAACAACTGCCCCTACCACGCCCGCTTTTTCAACTTCTGGCAACCCGTCTGGCCCGAAACTCTGGACAACCAACTGAACCCCGATGTAACGGTGCGTTGGCGGGGCATTATGGAGAAGTGCACCTTCTGCATCCAGCGCCTGCGCCGTGCCCAGAGGGAGGCCCTGCGGGAGGGGCGCACCCTGCAGGATGGGGAGGTGGTGCCCGCCTGCGCCCAGGCCTGCCCCACCGACGCCCTGGTCTTCGGCGACCTGCTGGACCCCAATAGCCGCGTCTCCCAACTGGCCAAAAACAAGCGGGCCTATAAGGTTATTGAAGACCTGGGCACCGGCCCCAATGTGATATACCTCAAGAAGGTAGACCCTTATGCACCCACTGCCGACCACAGCCACTAATCACCATCCCCCCGAGGACTTCCCCTCCTCGCCCCGGGAGGTGGCAGAAGAGGTGCTGGGCAAGGCCCAGGCCCCCTGGCCCATTTGGCGTGCGGCGCTGACCGCCCTGGCCCTCCTCTTCATCCTGGGCGTTATCGGCTTCCTGTTGAAGGTGGCCCAGGGGACGAACCATACCGCCTGGGGCTACTACGCATCGGTGGTGGGCTTCCTGTATACCACGGCGGG
>BEHZ01000052.1 GCA_002923335.1 bacterium HR23
CGGATGCGCCCCGGGGTGAGGGAGAACTTCACCGGCACGCCGATAGTGGGCACCTTGCCGGCAGTAGGATGCTCCACCTCTAGCAGCATCCCCCGTGCCAATACATGCGGGTCTCTATACACCTCGTCCAGGGTGTAAATAGGGCCACAGGGCACCTCGGCAGCGTCCAGCACCGCCAGCCAGTGGGAAGCAGGGCGGGTAGAGAAGGTGCGCTCCAGTTCCTCTTGCAGGGCTTTCAGGTTGCGAATGCGATCTGCCCCCTGGGCAAACCGGGAGTCCACCAGCAGGTCGGGCCGCCCGATGGCCTGGCAGAGGCGTCGCCAGTTGGCCTGATTGCCGGCCCCGATGGTGAAGTATTTGCCGTCGCTCCCACGGAAAGCCTGGTAAGGGGCAGACAACCGATGGGCGCTCCCCATAGGCTTGGGGGGTTGACCCGTCCCAAAGTATTCCGCCGTCTCCCAGAAGGTCATGGCGATGCCCGACTCAAGGAGAGACACATCCAGGTATTGCCCTTGGCCGGTCTTCTGGCGATAAATGTAAGCGGCAAGGATGCTCTGGGCAGCGTAGAGGCCAGCCACCAGGTCGCAGATGGGCACCCCTACTTTCACCGGGGGACCTTCAGGGGTGCCGGTTACGGACATCAGACCGCTCATCCCCTGGGCGATAAGGTCATACCCGCCCCGGTAGGCATAAGGGCCGGTCTGCCCAAATCCCGAGATGGAGCAGTAGATGATGTCCGGCTTTACCTGGCGCACCGCCTCGTAGTCCAGGCCCAGGTCTTTCATGGTGCCGGGGCGGTAGTTCTCCACCACCACATCCGCCTGCCGGGCAAGGCGCAGGGCAACCCGCCGTCCTTCGGGGTTCTTCAGGTCCAGGCAGATGCCCCGCTTGTTCCGGTTGATTAGCATAAAGGGAAGAGGCTCCCCGTTCCAGCGCACGGCGCCCCGCCGGTTTTCCTCTCCTTCCGGCGGGCGTTCCACCTTGACCACATCTGCCCCGAGGTCGGCCAATAGCAGGGTGCAGAAGGGTCCCGCCATAACCTGGGTGAAGTCCAGAACCCGCATGCCCTGCAGAGGAAGGTCGCTCATACCCACCCCCGTCAACGCAGTTCGGTTAGGCCGATTATAGCGACGGTCGTCTGTTCTGCAAAAGGGTGCTCCCGGCGTCCCACGCCAGAAAGAGCCGGCAACAGAGGGAGCCCCGCCGTGCCCCCTCCGCCAAAAGAGACGGAGGTGCCCACTTCCAGGCGGTATAAAGGGTGCTACCCCCTTCCGGCCGGGGAGGGGGTAGGGAGAAGGTGTCCTCTTCGGTTCCGCACGCCCACAGAGTGAGTTTGTGGGCACCAGAAGGCCCCTCTTGCCATCCTTCCCCCAGGACACCCTGGGCGTGCACCATGCGGCCCAGTTTGGTTATGGCACACCGTCGGACTGCCGTCTCCAGGCTTTCGCCAGGGAGCATGGAAACGGCCGGGAGACCCCAGATATCAGGCAGGTCTGCATCCCACGGGGGGCGCTTGACCACCAGCACCTTCCCCGGATGGGCGGGGTGAAACACGGCGAGGGCAATGCTCCGTTGCACAGGCATGGGAGAAGGCTAGGACGGATTGGCCTGGACACCGGCACGGGCCTTCAAAGCGTTGAGGGCCAGTTGCAGACGGGAGTTGTAACGCCCTGCGGTGTTGGTGTGGATCACGCCCTTCTGCGCCGCCCAGTCAGCCACCCGCTGGGCCTCCCGCCCGGCGGATGCGGCTTGTGCCACGTCCCCGCTGGCCAGGGCCAGGCGGGCCCTCTTGATAAAGGTGCGGAAGCGGGTCCGGATGGGGCGATTGCGCAGGCGACGCCGTTCGGCCTTGGCCGCTGCCCGCTCGGCACTACTGCGCCTCTTCTTAGGACGTTGCTCCTGTTGTGTCTGTTCGGTGGTCAACTCCCCTCTCCTCCAATGGTTTGTCTTCCCCCATGATAGCGCAGAAATTACCTCCTGCAGACCTCTAGGGGCATATGCTCACAGGCGCTCCCCCACCTGCCGTAGGGGGCATACCTCCCCCTAACAGGGAAGAGACGCATCCCGGCGACCGGGCATGCCTCTATGGTAAAGGTGATTGGGGGGTGCGCATGACATCGTCCAACGCTGTGGGCCGTTTTCTGGTATGGGCTATCGTGCTCTCCATGTTTGCCTCCACTGTCGCCATTTACGCTTTCCAGAACCCCGCTACTCTCAGCATGCCTTTCCTGCCACGGGAGCGGGTTGCTCCGCAGGCACAGGCCGACATGCCCGTGCAGGCCGATGTGGCGGGGTGGGTATTGGGGCCGGGGAACACGGTGCGGGGTGCGCTGGTGGCGTGGACACCCTACGCCCCCGCGGTCTACACCTTGCGCATCTTCCTGAAGGACGGTGCCGGGGGGCTTCTGGCTTCTGCCTCCTGTCGTGAAAAGGCAGGAGCAGGTGAACCCAGGCAGGATACCGTCCCCTTCGCGGTAGGGCCCCCTCTCTATGCAGTGGAACAGGTGCTCCTGACCATTATGGAGGGGGCTTCTCCCTCTGCTCCTACCTGCCTCTAGCGTGCGGGGCAGACGACCCGGATAGCGCCCGGTCAACAGCCGCTTCCCACTGCACCGCTTCCCGTGGCTCCGGCTCGTAGCCCCCGTAGTGCAGGCGCACAAAGGCCTCGGTCAGAGCCCGAACAGGTGCCTGGGGGAAGAGGCGCTCCATGTCGGGCAGATACTCCCACGGCGTCTTCCATAGAGGGCGTGATGCCCCTGCCAGCGCGGCGGAGTTCAACAACCGGAAGTAGGCCCGTCGCACACGCTCCCCGGGCGAATCGCCCTGGGGTGGGGTCAGCAAGGCAGGGCCCGGGGGGGCAGCCCGTGCTCGGCCCCGAAGGGCCAGGTGTGCCCGCAGGAAGGCCAAAGGGTCCTCGGGCGCCTCCTCCACAATGGCCTCGTGCACTCCTTCTGGCTGGGTAGCAAGCGGCCGACGCCTTGCCCATAAGACCCGCCCCAAAAGATAGAGCGCCACTACGCACGCCAGAGCCACCAAACCCCACTTCACCCCACTGATAACCCCCGCCGGGATTCCACTCCCCTCCCTGGCCTGGCGCTGAAGGCCTTCCAGGAAGTTAAGGGTGGGAGGTTGGGGCTGGGCCGGCTGTGCCTCGCCGAGGAGCCAGCGCAGAAGGCTGAGAACCCCCCTGACGAGAAACGCCAGGATGTAAGCCAGGGGGACGACCACCGCCAGAATGAGCCAGCGGGCCAGCAGACCCAGCCCTTCCAGGAGCCGAAGGGCTACCGCTGAAAGGGGCGTGACGATGCCTACGGCGGACACCAACCCCACCGCCAGGATGCCCCCCACAAGGACGGCCAGCGTCCGTCCCCAACGGCTCCACTGCGCTGGAGTGAGGTGGGCCAGGGCCAAACCGGTAAGGCTTGCCCCGACGAAGGGCACAACAGCCCATTCTACGCCCAGCGGGCGTCTGCCCATGGTCTCTACAAGAGCGCCTAGCGCCAGCACCCCCAGGCCGATACGGAAGCCCAGGGCCAGGGCTTCCCAGGCGGATACCAGAGAAGCCAGGGAGGCCCCCCGCCACCAGAGCAGGATAGCCCCTAGCAAAGTAAAGCCGGTGCGGGTGGCCTCCAGGGGGCCAGCGGCACCCCCAAGACGCCACGGCCACGCCAGCCCTCCGTGGTGCCATGCGGTTACCCCGTAGACCGTCCCGGCCCCCAGGAGCGCCCCCAGCAGGAAGCGCCACTCCCTCTGCTCACCCTGGGCCACCACACGAGAGGTCAGCGCCCCCATCCCTAGGATAGCCAGCACCCCCGGCCAGGTGAGCACCCCTTGACGCCTGCCCAGGATATCGCCCAGCATGGTGGCCAACACCCCCGCCCAGGCGGATTCGGCCACAAGCAGGCAGGCCAGAAGCAGACGCTCACGGATAGCAGCCATCTCCTGCCTCCAGGCGTTGGAGGACACCCCCGAGGTTGAGCACCGGCACCTCAGGGGGGGTGCCTTCGGGAGTCTCATCGCTCACCCATACCAGAAGGGGGGGCTTTCGGCGGCGGGCCAACCCGTCCAGCACCTCCCGCAGGCCGGCGGTCATAATGGCGGTGATGAGCACCAGGGTGGAGCCGGCCGGGAAAGAGCGCTCCTCCCGCAGGAGCACCTCCTCAATAGGCGATGCCACATGAGGGCCAGCCATAGCCAGGGTCTCCAGAAGCAGGGTGAGATGCTCCGGGCCGCGGGCGGGGGGCACCATCAACGGGCGCTCGTAGATAACCGAGAGGCCGTTGGTATAAAGGCCAATACTATAGCCCTCCTGATACGCTCGGGAGACAAGGGAGGCGGAAGCGGTAACAACCCTCTCCAGGTAGCGAGGGATGTGCCCACCCCACACAACACCCACCGTGTCGATATTGGCTACCACCGCCAGCAGGGGGCTGGCGCCTGGGTCATACTGGCGCACCTGCAGACGCCCTCGGCGCAAGGTCGCCTTCCAGTCCACCGTCTTCGGGGAGTCGCCGGGCTGGTAGTCGCGTATGCCAGCGAAGCGGGAGGGGTCGGGGTGAAAGGGCTCCACCCCACGGCTGTCGCCCACCGCACGACGAGGCAGGAGAACGGGCCAGGGGAGGTCAACCGGTCGGGGGAACACCAGCAGAAAGGCCTCGTCTGGCACCTGGGTGAAGCGGGGGAAGAAACCAAAGATGTCCCCACTGCGCAAGATGGCCGGGCCGATGCGGTAGAAGCCCCGCCGGGGACAGCGTAAGCGATAGGTCCAGCGCACCCTTTCGTAGGGCTTTAGGGAGGTGGTGTGGGCTAAAACCTTCACCCGAGGACGGGAAGACACCTCCAGTTCCCGCCCTATCACCTCTATTTCGTCCGGAAAGTCGTCCTCCACCCGTGCCCATCCCACAGGGATAGGCTTGCGGTTGGCGAGGGTAACGGTGAGTTCCGTCTCCTCTCCGGCCAGCACACGCCAGCGGGAAAGATGGCGGGTGTAGGTAAGGCGTTCCAGGGCAAGGGTCGCCCACGCCCAGGAGATACTAACGGTTGCCAGCCCCACACCCCCCAGCACCGCCAAGAGCCATGCCCGGCCGGCCAACCCTCCGACCAGAAGCAGAAAGAAGAAGGCGACCCACAACTCCCCAAACACGGCTACCCTGGCTCAAGGGAGACGGGCACCCGGGTGAGCACCTCCTGTAATACCGCTTCGGTGGTTCGGCCACGCAAGCGAGCCTGGCCCGTCAGCACCAGGCGATGGGCCAGCACCGGAATAACCAGGCTCTTGACATCGTCCGGCACCACGAAGTCTCGCCCACGGAGAGACGCCAGCGCCTGAGCACCCCGATAGAGGGCCAGCAAGGCACGGGGGCTGGCCCCCAGGGCAAGGGCCTCGTGCTGGCGGGTGGCCTGCCCCAAGAGGACGACATAACGGCGAACGGGATCCGCCACCCGCACCCTCTCTACCTCCTGGGATGCCTGCTGGAGCAGTTCGGGAGAGGCTACCACCTCCACCTGCTCTATGTTCCCCGCACTGCTCCCCCGCGCCAGCACCTCCATCTCCTCCTCCAGGGAGGGATACCCCAGGTGCACCCGGAGCAGAAAGCGGTCCAACTGGGCCTCGGGGAGGGGAAAGGTGCCCTCCATCTCAATAGGGTTCTGAGTGGCGATGACCAGGAAGGGTCGGGGGAGGGGGTGGCTCACCCCGTCCACCGTAACCTGACGCTCCTGCATGGCTTCCAGAAGGGCGGACTGGGTGCGGGGCGTTGCACGGTTGATCTCGTCGGCCAGGAGCACATGGGCGAAGATAGGCCCGGGCTGAAAGACAAACTCCCCCGATCGCTGGTTGTAGACGCTCACCCCTAGCACATCGCCGGGGGTAAGGTCGGGAGTGAACTGGATACGCTTGAAAGAGCACCCCAGGGCACGGGCAAGGGCCTTGGCCAGGGTGGTCTTCCCTATGCCCGGCACATCCTGGATGAGGATGTGCCCTCCGCACAAGATGGCCACCAGGCAGAGGTCAATGGCCTCCCGCTTCCCCACGATGGCCTTGCCGACCTCCTCCCGAACGCCCTGGGCCAGGCGTGCCACAAGGGTCTGCGCCTTTTCCCCCATAGCCCTCCTCTCCTCCCTAATGGTAGCGCCCCTCACTCGCTGGGGCAATCGGTGGCTTTCTGGAGAGGTGGGAGGAGAACGCCCCTATCGGCCCACACTGACCGGAAGGTGGGGAGAGGAATGCATACGGCGCTCGGCTCGCACCAGTCGGAGAAGGCACTGGGCCAACTTGTGGGGGTCGTGGCGGGTGCGAAAGGCCTCGTTCACCAGGTCGGCCTCTATGAAGACGACGGCGAAGCCTGGGGGCCTCTCGGGGAGCACCGCCTCCTGCTTCCACTGGGGAGGCAAGGGGCGCACATTGCTGTTCACCAGCACATGGGTTACCACCACCCCCGTGTGCTCCTGGAAGACCCGCAGGTGGTCGGCCACCCCGAAGCCGTCCGTCTCCCCCGGCTGGGTCGCCACATTACACACAAAGACCTTGGGGGCGGGGGAGGCGTTCACCGCCTCGGCGATGCCGGGCACCAGGAAGTTGGGGATAACGCTGGTATACAGGCTCCCCGGCCCGATGACGATGAGGTCCGCCTCGGCGATGGCCTGGAGGGCCTGGGGGGTGGGTGGGGCGTCCCTCGGTTCCAGCCATACCCGCTTCAGGCGTTTGCCCGTCTCCCCCAGGCGGGACTCGCCGATGACCACCTCCCCCTCCTCTGTCTCCCCCTTCAGCACGAGGGTGGGGCACTCCGAGACGGGCACCACTCTCCCCCGCACCGCCAGCAGGGAGGAGGCGGCCTCCAGGGCCTTGGAGAGGCCCCCCTCGGTCTGAATCAGCCCCGCCAGGAGCAGGTTGCCCAGGCTGTGGCCCTCCAGGTTGTGCCCACCCCGAAAGCGGTGGGTCATCAGGCGCTCCATCACCGGCTCCGCCTCGGAGAGGGCCACCAGGCAGTTGCGGGCATCCCCCGGGGGCGGGATGCCCAGTTCCGCCCGCAGGCGCCCCGAACTCCCCCCGTCGTCGGCCACGGTCACGATGGCGGTGATGTGGGCGGTATACTGCTTCAGCCCCCGCAGGAGGGTGGAGAGCCCCGTGCCCCCACCGATGGCGACGACCTTCGGCCCTCGCCGGAGCACCGCATCCTGGTGCAGGGCCTCAATAAGGGAGACCCCCTCCCGCCGCCGTCGCAGTTTGGCCTCCAGAATCTGGTAGATGCGCACCGTGGAGACCAGGAGGAGCACCCCCCCGATGCCCAGGAAAACGCTTCCCCGCCAGAGCGGGGGGAGGACTTTGAGGGTGAGCAACTGGCCGATGGCCAGCACACGGGGGCTGATGGGGGTTGCGATGGCGAAGCCGATGCCCAGCCCCATAAGGGCAATGCCCAGACCGAAGAGAAGAAGCCAGCGCTTCAGCCCCAGGCCAGGGCGCAGGAAGGCCTGCAGAAGCCATGCCTTTCCGGGGCGAGCAGGGCCTATCGTCACACCAGCCTCTCGTGAGTGCTCCCCGGGAGGAACACAGGTTACCCCGGTGTGAGGAACATTTGAGCATATCCCCGGCGCCCCCGCCCTGTCAAGCGAAACCGAGGCCTGCTGTGTCCCACCGGCGGGGGTGAAATGCTTTTCTTCAGGATTGCCTCTATCCCAAAGGCGAAAGGTAGAGACCCCGGTGCATCGCAGAGCGGGGACTGCCGGGCCAACCTTGACCCACTGCTGCAAGGGGCACAGGCCAGGAGCGGCCGGGTAGCGTGGGGCCGAGGTCCCCCGCACCTCGCCTTTACTCGCTCGGGCTCGTGCCTAGGAGCAGTTTTCATGGTATGCTAACACCCGGGGGAGGGGGATAGGGGGATGAGTGGCTACCGCCAACGGCCACGGCCTACAGAGCCTCCGCCAGGAGGTGTTAGAGGCAGGACTTTGCACATACTGTGGAGCCTGCTCAGGCCTTTGCCCTTACTTACGCCCTTTCCAGGGGCGTATCGCTGTCCTTGACCCCTGTCCTGTTGTCCAGGGCCGTTGTTATTCCTTCTGTCCTCGCACTGGCCTGGATATGGACGCTCTCACCCAGGCGCTCCACGGCACGGGCTACGACGGCTCTCCCCTGGGGCCGGTGCGCCGGGTGCTCATGGCCCGCAGTCGGGACCCCGAGGTGCTCGCCCACGCCCAATATGGAGGAGTGGTAACAACTCTGGTGTGCCTGGCCCTGGACGAGGGGTTGGTGCAGGGAGCGGTCCTTACCCGCTCCCAAGGGGGGATCCCCCAGGGTGTGGTGGCTACCCGCCGTGAGGAGGTCCTGCAGTGCGCCGGTTCCCACTACCTCGCCTCACCCACCCTGGAGGCCCTGAACCGCTTGTCCCCCCGCACAGTTCCGGTGGCAGTGGTGGGCACCCCATGCCAGATGTTGGCCCTGGCCAAGATGCGCCTCTCCCCTCTTGCCCAGCGCAGTAACATCGGCAAGGTCTCCCTGACCATCGGCCTCTTCTGCACTTGGGCCCTCTCCCATAAGTTCCTGGAGATGCTCTCCACCGTCGCCTCACCGGAGCGAGTGCGCAAGACCGATGTCCCTCCTCCCCCTGCCCGTGTCTTTGAGGTGCATACGGAGGCGGGGGTCGTGGCCCTGCCGTTGGATGCTGTTCGGGCCTACATTCCGCCAGCCTGCACCCTCTGCGCCGATATGACTGCGGAGATGGCCGACCTTTCAGTAGGCTCGGCCGAGGGGGTGCCTGGCTGGAACACAGTGCTGGTGCGCACCCCACGGGGAGAGACTCTGGTGGAGCGAGCAGTCGCCCGGGGGCTTCTGGCAGTGGATGCCCTCCCCCAAGCCAACCTGGAGCACCTCACCGAATCCGCCCAGGTGAAGAAACGCCGCGCCCTGCAAAACCTTGCCCAGCGCTCGGGGCGCCCCACGGACTTCCTCTACCTCAGGCTCTCGCGTGAGGTAGCGGGCAGACTTCTCGGGACACCGTAAGGAGGCGACCATGTTCACCCTGGCCGACGATGCCCCCGGAACGACCCAACTCCTGATGGGCAACGAGGCCATCGCCCGCGGCGCTCTGGAGGCGGGAGTGAGGGTGGCGGCTGCCTACCCCGGCACCCCCTCTACAGAGGTTATTGAGAGCCTGGCTCGGGTGGCCAAGCGGGCGGGCATCTATGTGGAGTGGTCTACCAACGAGAAGGTGGCTGTGGAAGTGGTGGCGGGGGCCTCTTTTGCGGGCCTGCGGGCCATCACCGCTATGAAACACGAAGGCATGAATGTGGCCATGGATTTCCTGGCCCATCTGAACCTCACGGGCATCCGTGGCGGGCTGGTGGTAGTGGTGGCCGACGACCCCGGTGCCTGGTCTAGCCCCTCGGAGAACGATTCCCGTGCCATCGCCAGTTGGTTGAGGGTGCCTCTGTTGGAGCCTGCTTCCCCTCAGGAGGCCCTCACCATGACCAGGTGGGCTTACGACTTCTCTGAGGAGTTCCGCACCTGGGTGATGCTGCGCTCCTGCACCCGTGTCTCCCACGCCAGCGGGAATGTGGTGGTGGGAGAACTCCCCAAGACCAGTCCTATCGCCCGCTTTGATACGAGCCGGGACTTCCTGGCCGCCCCGGCCGTCCAAAAGCACGCTGCTCGCTTGGCCCAACTCCCTGCCCTCCAGGCCGCCCTGGAGTCATCCCCCTTCATCACCTACGAAGGCCCCCCACGCCCGGACCTGCTGGTCGTTGCATCGGGGGTGGCGCGTCTTTACGCCGCCGAAGCGCTCGCCATCCTGGGTCTCCAGAAGAGCGTGGGCATCCTGCACGTGGGGGTTACCTGGCCCCTTCCCCGCAAAGCCATAGAAGAGCATCTGGCGCGAGCGGAACAGGTGCTGGTGCTGGAGGAGGTGGACCCCTTCCTGGAGGGAAACCTGCGAGACCTGGCGGGGGAGGTGGGGTGGCTCACGCCCAAGCGGAGCATCCTGGGCAAGCGCACCGGCCACATAGAGGCTTATGGGGAACTCACCCCCCAGGCGGTGCTCCGTGCCCTGGCCCTTCTGTTGAAGGTGGAGTTCCAGCCCCGTTCCGCGGAATATGAACAGAAGGCTCAACGCTACGCCCAGCGCTATGTCGTCAACCGGGGGATTGTGTGGTGCCCCGGGTGTCCCCATCGGGGGAGCCTGTGGGCTGTAAAACAAGCCATCCGCCTGGATGGCCGAGATGGGTTCGTCACGGGCGATATCGGGTGCTACGCCATGGACAGGGGCCTAGGGGGCTACCAGATGACCAAAACCGGTTCGGTGATGGGGGCGGGGACGGGCATCGCCTCGGGGTTGGGGAAACTGGCGCCATTCGGGTTCAACCAGCCGGTAGTGGCGGTAGCGGGCGATTCTACTTTCTACCACGCCTGTATCCCAGCGCTTATCAACGCCCGCTACAACAAGTCTAACTTCACCCTGCTGGTGCTGGACAACAGCGCCACCGCTATGACCGGCTTCCAGCCTCACCCTGGTGTGGGCAAGACAGCCCAGGGGGACGAAGCGCCCGTGGTGGATATTGAGGCCCTGTGCCGGGGGCTGGGCATTCCGGTGCAGGTCTTCGACCCCTTTGACCTGGACAAGACCATCCCTGCCCTTGTGGAATCCCTGCAAAAGCAAGCGGGGGTGCGGGTATTCATTATGCGTCGGCCGTGTGTCCTCCTGCGCCCCCGAGACGCCAAGCCCCCCTTCCGGGTGTGGGTAGACCCCGAGCGATGCCTCGGAGACGCCTGCGGATGTGGGCGCTACTGCATCCGCATCTTCAAGTGCCCCGGCCTCACTTGGGACGCCACGGCCGGCAAGACGAAGGTCGATGAGGCCCTCTGTGCAGGGTGCGGTCTGTGCACGGCCATCTGCCCGGCGAATGCCATCCAGAAGGAGGCGGTCTATGCGTGAGCAGGCTCTTCCCGACCCTTTGAACCTCGTTATTTGCGGAGTGGGCGGGCAGGGTAACGTGCTGGCCTCGCGCCTGTTAGGGAGGGCCTTCATCCGCAAAGGCTTTTACGTGTCCATCGGTGAGACCTACGGGGCGT
>BEHZ01000053.1 GCA_002923335.1 bacterium HR23
AGGGTGCCCAGCCAGGCGTTGACCGTTTCGGGGCGGACGACGAAGGGGTCCAGGTAGGCGTGCCACCAGAAGACGCCCAACAGGGTGGGGAAGGCCTGGGCCAGCCCCCCGAAGAAGTCTTCCTCCCGCAGGAAGAAGCCCACCACCTCCTCGTCCAGCCCCTGCACATAGAAGTGGCCGGTGTAGCCCACCCAGAACTCCTCGGTGGGGTCAATGGGTTCCACCAGGCCCACCACGGTAATCGCGATACGGTAGGAGGTGTCCTGATTGTAGGGGAAGAGGTAGCGGGTATCGCCTACGCGAAGGCTCATGCGACGGGCGGCGGGCGTTCCCACGGTTACCTCCAGGGCGACCTGGCCGTTGGAGAAGCGGGGTGGGGTGCTGGGCCAGCGCCCCTGCACCAGGCGGGCGTGGGACGCAAAGTCGGCGTAGAAGACCAGGTAGCCACTGGGGGAGCCGTCCGGGGGCCAGGTGGCGGGGGAAACGCCCAGGGGCATGGTGGGCCCCTGGCCGGAGCGACCGATGCCTCGGAGCATCGGCCCCAGGGAGGTGGTGAGGTGGCGCTCCACCCGTTGGCGGGCCTGCCGGTAGTCGGCCTCCGCCAGGGGGCGGTGGCGCACCACTACCTGCCCGTTGAGGGGGTCCCGCCCCCTCCGCTCCAGGGAGTAGCGGAGGCCCCCCTCAGCCAGGGCACGGGACGCCAGGCCGGCGGCCGAGAGCATGGTTACCGCGAGCAGGACGCCTACAGCCGCCGCCAGGAGGAGGGGCCAGGAGTCGCGGAGGCGTCGGGCGGTGAGCCAGAGGAGCAAGGGGAGGCGTAGACCCACACCCACCTCACACCGTCGCTGGCCCCATTGTGCCCGAAAACGGGCGCTTTAGCAAGGTGGTGGGTTGGCCTTGCCAGGGGTAAGCCCGCCCCTCTGGAGCCCGCCTCGGCGGTCTGCCGGACGGAGGTGGCCTACCCAACCTTTGCCCCGCCAGGGGGTCTCACTCGCTGATGGTGAAGGTGCCATCGCTCCGGTCCGCGATGGTTGGCTCCCACACACTGGATATCCGGACCCTCGCCTGGGTGGTGGCGGGGCCGGTCACCCTCCAGGTCTCGCTGCCGTCGTTGGGGGTGCTGGCGAAGAGGGTCTCCCAGGTGGCCCCGCCGTTCCGGGACAACTCAATCCGCACATTCCCGAACACCTCCGAGGAGGTCCAGCGGAGGGTCTGTTTGGAGCCGACGGGCCAGGTCTCCCCTCCATTCGGGGCGATGACGGTGATGGAGCCGGCCCTGAGGGTGAAGTCCCCGTCGCTGGTGTCCCGGATGGCGGGGTTGTCCACACTGGATATCCGGACCCTCGCCTGGGTGGTGGCGGGGCCGGTCGCCCTCCAGGTCTCGCTGCCGTCGTTGGGGGTGCTGGCGAAGAGGGTCTCCCAGGTGGCCCCGCCGTCCCAGGACAACTCAATGCGCACATTGCCGGTCACCCCTGAGGAGGTCCAGCGGAGGGTCTGCTTGGAGCCGATCAACCAGGTCTCCCCTCCGTTCGGGGCGATGACGGTGATGGAGGCGGGGGTGGGCGTGGGTGTGGGTGTCGGTGCGGGTGTTGGGGTAGGCGTGGGTGTCGGCGCCGGGGTAGGTGTCGGCGTGGGTGTCGGCGTCGGTGGCACCGGGGTCGGCGTAGGCGTGGGCGTCGGTGTGGGCGTGGGGGGCGGTGCGCCTGTGCACTGGGTTAGCACGGCGGCGTTGGTGTCCGTGGGGGTGACACCTGGGACGTTGACAGCGGCAGTGGAGGGTGCCGGGGAGGCGGTGGAGGTGGCTGGAGTAACCGATGTGTCCGCAGGAGTGACATTGGTGTTTTGAATGAGGTCAGTGGGAGTGCACCCCCCGATATTTCCGTTACCGTCCAGTTTCAGGACCCAGAAATCACCATTGCCTGCACCAAAGGACTCAGTCACACCCGCCACGATGTAGCCCCCATCGGCGGTCTGCCAGATGGAGTGGGCCCAGTCAGTCCTTGTCCCGCCATACGCCTTCTGCCACTGGACATCGCCGGTTGCATTCAGTTTTAAGACCCACACATCCTGACCGCGAACATAGGCGGGGACGGTGTTACTCGCCATAATGTAGCCCCCATCGGCGGTCTGCCGGATGGAGAAAGGCGTATCCATAGTTGGCCCGTAGGTCTTCTGCCACTGGACATTGCCCCCTCCATCCAGTTTCAAGACCCAGGCATCATTACCGCCTGCGCCAAGGGAAGAAGTCCAACCCGCCACGATGTAGCCCCCATAGGCGGTCTGCTGGACGGAGTAGGCGTAATCATTGTCTGGCCCTCCATAGGTCTTCTGCCACTGGACATCGCCGTTTGCATCCAGTTTCAGGACCCAGAAATCAGCATTGCCTGCACCAAAGGAGCCAGTCCTAGCCGCCACGAGGTAGCCCCCATCGGTGGTCTGCTGGATGGAGAAAGCCTCGTCCCTTCCTCCCCCACCATAGGTCTTCGCCCACTGGACATTACCGGTTGCACCCAGTTTTAAGACCCAGACGTCCGTATTGTCTGGGCCCAAGGCCACAACCCCCGCCACGATGTAGCCCCCATCGGAGGTGTCCTGGATAGAGTTGGCCCATTCAAAGCCTCCCATCCCGCCCCTGTCATAGGTCGCGTGCCACTGGACATTGCCGTTTGCATCCAGTTTTAAGACCCAGACGTCACGGTCTTGGACGGTGCTGCTTGAGCGGTCAAACTGACCCGCCACGACGTAGCCGCCATCGGAGGTCTGCTGGATGGAGTTGGCAAAATCATTGTATAGCCTACCATACGCCTTCTGCCACTGGACATTGCCGTTTGCATCCAGTTTTAAGACCCAGGCATCACCATTAACGTTGCCAAAGGACCCGGTCCTGCCCGCCACGATGTAGCCTCCATCGGAGGTCGGCCGGATGGAGGTGGCCCGGTCAATGTCTCCCCCGCCATATGTCCTGGCCCAGGTGGTGGTAGGCGTGGGCGTCGGCGTGGGTGTCGGCGTCGGTGGCACCGGGGTCGGCGTAGGCGTGGGCGTCGGTGTGGGCGTGGGGGGCGGTGCGCCTGTGCACTGGGTTGTCACGGTGGCGTTGGAGTTCACCGGGGTGACAGTCACGGAGTTGACATCGGGAGAGAAGGACACCAGGGAGGCGGCGGGTGTCTCTGGAGTCGCCGATGAGGCCGCAGGAGTGGCATTGGTGTTTTGAATGAGGTCAGGGAGGCAACCCGCGATATTTCCGCTCCCATCCAGTTTCAGGACCCAGACAACACCTGCTGCGCCAAAAGACCAAGTGCGACCTACTACAATGTAACCGCCGTCGGAGGTCTGCTGGACGGCATTGGCCTCATCTACGGCCAATCCGCCATAGGCCTTCTGCCACTGGATATTGCCAGTTGCATCCAGTTTGAAGACCCAAGCATCCCTGTCTGTTGCCCCGCCTCCGTGATTAAAGGAATAAGAATGCCCTGCCACCACATAGCCGCCGTCGGCAGTCCGCCGCACGGCGTGACCCAAATCGCTGGCCGGTCCGCCATAGGTCTTCTGCCACTGGATATTTCCATCGGCATCCAATTTCAGGACCCAGGCATCCCAATCCCCTGCGCCAAAGGACTGCGTTGCCCCCCCTACGATGTAGCCCCCATCCGGGGTCTGCTGAATGGAGGAGGCATAATCTCTACCTGACCCGCCATAGGTCTTCTGCCACTGCATGTCCCCGTCTGCACCGAGTTTGAAGACCCAGGCGTTCTGGGCACCCTCGTTTCCATATTGAAAACCTATGTTACCAGCCACCACATAGCCCCCGTCGGAGGTCTGCTGGATGTCTGAAACCCCATCGTAGGTTATGCCGCCATAAGCCCTCTGCCACTGGATATTTCCATCGGCATCCAGCTTTAGGATCCAGGCCTTATAATGACCCGTGCCGCAATGGGTTCCAGCCGCCACGATGTAGCCCCCATCCGAGGTCTGGCGGACGGCGTTTCCCCAGGACGAGGTGAAGGTGCAACCATAGACCTTCATCCACCGCACATTGCCATCTGCGTCCAGCCTGAAGACCAAGAGGTTGTTAATATCTGCATTATATGCGAAGGCATTGGTAGAACCGGCGACGATGTAGCCCCCGTCTGTGGTCTGCTGGATAGAAGACGCTAGATCCCGACTCCAGGGAACCGCGCTAAAGGCTTTCTGCCACTGGATATTGCCAGTTGCATCCATCTTTAGGACCCACGCGTCATCTACGCTTGTAGAGCTGGTCCAACCGGCTAGCACATAGCCCCCATCGGAGGTCTCCTGGATGGCAAAGGCTTCCTCGCCGGCTGACGTGTCATAGGTCTTGGCCCAGGTGGTGGTGGTAAAGGTGGACGCCGGTGCGCCGAGGCCCTGCGCAGAGCCGTAGAGGGGGCCGACCGCAGCACGCCCCGGAACCGCTTTGGAGACAAGAAGGACACCCTGGGCAGCCAGCGCTCCCGCCACACACAGGGCCAACAGGGCCCTCAGCCCACCAAGGAAGCGGCGCCCCTGGAGTGCCCTTATCATGGCCCACCTCCGCTCTTGGTCCGTGTTCCTTCGCCCCCCTTTGGGCGTGGCGTTTCCCCTTCCGGCGGCCGTCCTGGCGACCTCGCCCATCGGCCGAGGGACTGCGCCCCGCTCCCCGTCCGGCCCGGATCCCACCCTTACAAAAACAGCATAGCCTATACCGCCCCGGTCCGTTTGTCAAGGGCAAAAAACTGCCCCGCTGACGGGCGGGGATGTGGGTGCGAATCCCACCCCCGCCACTACGCCAGCACCAGCACCGTGCGGGCCACCTCCCCCGCCTTCATGGCCCGAAAGGCGTCGTTCACATCCTCCAGACGGCCGCGGCGGGTAACCATCTCGTCCAGGCGCAGACGCCCCTGGCGGTAGAACTCTATATAGCGAGGGATGTCCACCCGGAAGCGGTTGGAGCCCATACTGGAGCCCTGAATCTTCCGCTCCCGCAGGAACTGCCGGCCCTCTATCTCTATCTTCTGCCCTACAGGGATCATGCCGATAATGGTGGCGGTGCCGCCGGGAGCCAGGCAGTTGAAGGCTTGCTCCGCCGTTACCTTGAGGCCGATGGCTTCAAAGGAGTAGTCCACGCCCAACCCGCCGGTGAGGTCAAGGATAGCCTGAACCGGGTCCCGGGAGGAGGCGTCGACCACATCCGTCGCCCCCATGTCCAGGGCGAGGGCCAGTTTGCGTTCCACCGTGTCCACCCCAATGATACGGCGTGCCCCGGCGATGCGTGCCCCCTGCACCACCGCCAGCCCCACGCCCCCCAGCCCGAACACTGCTACCGTGGAGCCAGGCTCCACCCTGGCGGTGTTGAGCACCGCCCCGACCCCGGTGATGACTCCACACCCCAGCAGGGCCATGCGGTCCAGGGGCAGGTCGGAGTCTATTTTCACCACCGTGTTCTCGTGGAGAAGCATCTTCTCAGCGAAACTGGCGATGAGGGCGAACTGGGTTACAGGGGTGCCATTGGGCAGGCGCAAGCGGGGTGGGTCGCTGGGGGCTCGGTTCGGGCGCTGGAGGCAGAGGTTAGGATGCCCCGTGAGGCACTTCTCGCACGCCCCACAGAAGACCGAGAGACACGCAATCACATGGTCGCCGGGGCGCACATAGGTAACCTGCTCCCCCACCGCTTCCACAATCCCCGCTACCTCGTGCCCCAGGACGGCGGGAGCCTGCAAGGGATACAGCCCCTCCACAAAGTGCAGGTCGCTGTGGCATACCCCGGTGGCGACGGTGCGCACCAGGACCTCGTGGGGCATAGGGGCGTCTATCTCCACCTGCTCAATGGAGAGGGGCCGATGGGGGCCGTGGAAAACCGCCGCCTTCATGCTGGCCTCCTCCGCTTCAGGCGTTGCGAGCCTATTATACCCCCTCCAGGGCACAGGAAACACAGCCCGCTCCCGAAGACCTGGGCTGTCCCCTCTCCCTCCGGGAGAGGGAGCCGATGGGGAGTGCAGCACCCTTCTCGGTTGCGCAGGCTGTGCCAGGAACCCCAGCGAGCGTGCTATACTTGTGGGGAGAAAAGAGGCCATTCCACCTTTCGGGGAGCGGGAAACGGTGAAACTGCACGAATACCAGGCTAAAGCCCTCTTGGCCCAGTATGGCGTTCCCATCCCCCGGGGCGAGGTGGCCACCACGCCCGAAGAGGCGGCGGCCGTCGCCCGCTCCCTGGGGGGGCGGGTGGTGGTGAAGGCCCAGGTGCACGCCGGCGGGCGGGGCAAGGCGGGGGGCATCCGTTTGGTGGACACGCCCCAGCAGGCACGGGAAGCCGCTCAGGCCCTCCTGGGACGCCGTTTGGTTACCTACCAGACGGGGCCGGAGGGGGTCCCGGTGCACAAGGTGCTGGTGGCCGAGGCGGTAGACATCGCCCGTGAACTGTATCTGGCGGTGGTGCTGGACCCTTCGGCACGGGGGCCGGCGGTTATCGCCAGCGCCGAGGGCGGCGTAGAGATAGAAGAGGTGGCTCGGCGCTCCCCCGAGAAGATACATCGCCTCGCCCCCGACCCCCTCCTGGGCCTCATGCCCTTCCAGGGACGGCAACTGGCCTACGCCCTGGGCCTTCCCCCTTCTCTGGTGCGCCCCTTCGCCGACACCGCCGTGGGCATCTATCGCCTCTTCGTAGAGAAGGACTGCTCCCTGGTGGAGATCAACCCCCTGGCCATCACCACCGACGGACGCCTGCTGGCGGTAGACGCCAAGGTGAACCTGGACGACGACGCCCTCTTCCGCCACCCCGACCTGGAGGCCCTGCGGGACCGCACCCAGGAGGACCCCCTGGAGGCCGCCGCCGCCGACGCCGATATCGCCTATGTGCGTTTGGAGGGGGATGTGGGGTGCCTGGTGAACGGGGCGGGCCTGGCCATGGCCACCCTGGACATGGTGAGCCGGGTGGGCGCCCAGCCGGCCAACTTCCTGGATGTGGGCGGGGGCGCCAGCGAAGAGAAGGTGCAAAAGGCATTCGCCATCATCCTGGACGACCCTCGGGTGAAGCGCATCCTGGTGAACATCTTTGGGGGCATCCTGCGGTGCGATGTGGCGGCACGAGGCATCGTCTCGGCGGTGCGGGCCAAGGGCTTCTGCCCCCCTATGGTGGTGCGCATGCTCGGCACCAATGTGCAGGAGGGGCGGGACATTCTGCGCACAGCCGGCCTGCCCGTTACCTTTGTGGAGACCCTGCAAGAGGCCGCCGAAGCCCTGCGCAAAGCGCCATAGCCTTAGCAGGGAGGCATCCATGGCTATCCTGGTGGATGAGACGACGCGTGTGGTCGTGCAGGGGATTACGGGACGAGAGGGGGGATTCCACGCCGAACGGTGTATGGAATACGGCACCCAGGTGGTGGCAGGGGTAACCCCTGGCCGGGGGGGCACCCTTTTCAAGGAGACGGTGCCCATCTTCAATACGGTGGAGGAGGCGGTTCGCCAGACGGGGGCCAACACCTCCCTTATCTTCGTCCCCGCTCCCTTCGCCAGCGACGCCATTGTGGAGGCGGTAGAAGCGGGTGTGCGCCTGGTCATCTGCATCACCGAGGGCATCCCCGTGATGGACATGGTGCGCATCGCCCGCTGGCTGAAGGACAAGCCTGCCCGCCTCATCGGCCCCAACTGCCCCGGCATTATCACTCCTCGCACCCGGACCAAGGTGGGCATTATGCCGGGGGCCATCCACCGCCCCGGGCGGGTGGGGGTGGTCTCCCGCTCCGGCACCCTCACTTACGAGGCGGTGATGCAGTTGACCAGCCTGGGCATCGGACAGTCCACCTGCGTGGGCATCGGTGGCGATCCCATTAGCGGGACCACCTTCGTGGATGTCCTGCGCATGTTCAACGAGGACCCGGAGACCGATGCGGTGGTGCTTATCGGGGAGATAGGGGGAACGAAGGAGCAGGAGGCGGCGGAGTTCATCAAGCGAGCGATGCGCAAGCCGGTAGCCGCCTTCGTAGTGGGGGCGACGGCCCCGCCGGGGAAGCGTATGGGGCACGCCGGCGCCATCATTACGGGGCAGGCGGCCACCGCCGAGGCGAAGGTATCCGCCCTACGGGAGGCGGGGTGCTGGATCATCCCCACCCCTGCCGAGATCGGGGCGGTAACCCGCAGGATGCTGGAGGAGAGGGGGATAAAAGGAGGGTAGGGCCATTAGCCAAAGAGGCCGTGGCCAGGGCTAGCCCCCTCCTGCTCCTTTTGGTGATGGTCGGCCCGCCCCCGTGCCAGCGCCCGAAAGACCGTCCGCTCGCTCACCCCGAAGCGCTGGGCCAGTTGAGGCACCGTTAGCCCCTCCCGCTGGCGCACATCCCGAATCTGCCGGTCCCGCTCCTGCCTCTGCTGGGCCTGCCACCGCCGATACCCCTCCGGGTCGTCGTATTTGCACAGGGGCAGGGGGCAGTTCAAGCAGGAGGGGGATACCTCGCACCCCTCATCCCGATAGGGGTAATACTCCGGCAACACATCCAGCAGAGGCAGACCACGCCTGGCCATCCTGCACCTCCCTAGCGCACCGCCCCTATCCTCTCCGGGGTGTAACCCCGTGCCACCCGTGGCAGGTAAGAGGACGCCTGCACCAGCAGAGCGGTGCTCACCAGAAAGTCGTCGTGCCCTTTGCGGGGGTCCACGAAGAAGTCCATCCGCCCCCCGGGGAGGTAGCGGGCCTCCGCCTGCTCCATCTCCCGCCAGAACGCCTGGCATTCAGGGGAGCCGTCCCGGGCATAGGCCTTCAGGCGTCCCGCCCCCACTGCCGAGAGGAGGTCAAAGCCCAGGCGAGCCTTTCTGGGGCTGGTGAAAAGGAAGGGCCGGACCACCCCCTCCCCCAGGGACTTCACCAGCAGGCTGGCCAGGCCGGCACCGATGCCGGTGGCGTCTATAACCACCCGTCGGCACCGCCAGACCCGCTTCAGGAGGTCCACCAGGCGGGGGAAGAGGTTGTGATGGGCCTCCCCCTGCCACCAGTAGTGCTCCACGATGCGCACCAACGGCTCGGGATGCAGGTCATCGCAGGGGGAGAAGTCCAGTTCGCCGATGCTCACCACCGTGGCGTCGTGGCGGGTGGGGGCAGGGCCTTGCGGCGCCTGCCACGCCTCGCCCCCCACATCTATCCCGGCCACATAGGCCTTGCCGGGCTGGGGGGAGCGCAAACGGGAGTGCTCCCCTTCCAGCATCGCCAGGAGGGGGCGGGAGAAGAGGCCCCCTCCCCCTTGCACAGGCAGAAGACGATACTGGGTGCGGAAGAGGGGGTGGTCCTGCCCCAGACGCTGGCGCTCCGCCTCCACATACTGGGCGTAGGCGGGGTTGCAGGAGGCCACCTCCTCCCAATCCACCCGGAAGTGGCGAGGGATGCCGTCCCGGCGCTCCAGTTCTAGGTTGAGGGCCTTCACCTGCTCCAGGAGGGTGTTGCCGTCCCAGGGGGTGCCGTAGAGGACAGTGGTAACCCCATGGGCGGAGCCCATAGGGCGCACCTCTTTGGTGAACTTCTCGGCGTCCACCTCCTGGGCCTCGTCCACCTCCAGGAGGAGGCTGGCAGTATGGCCCACGATGTGGGCGCCCGCTTCGCAGGAGAGGAAGACCTGGCGGGCGCGCCCCAGGCGGAGGATATGCGCCCCCTCCGGGCGCACCAGGGGCCAGAGGCCGGCATCGGCCAGGCGGTCGGCCAAACGGCGCTTGCTGATGAGCACCTGGGGGACAAAGGTGGGGGCACACTTCACCAGGTCGCCACCGGAGCGCCGGTGGGTGGCCAGCAGGAACACCTCCAGGAGGGCGGAGATCTCGTTCTTTCCCCCCTGACGGGCTATCTCCACGGTGAAGGTGAGGCCTTTGTGGTGCAGGACGCTCTCCAGCACCGCCCGTCCGATGCGGGCCTGGTAGGGGCGGAGGGTGGGCAAGGGGGACATGGGGCACCTCCTACTTCAGGAAGCCCAGGATGATCTGCACCACCACCGCCCCTATCACCAGGAAGATGAGGCCATTGACCCGCCCCTTGAGGTCCTCCAGGGAGCGCTCCAGGGCGGAGATGCGTTGCTCCAAGAGGGCGTCGAAGGCGGTAGGGGGGCGTAGGTCTACCGGCGGGGGCTGGGGTTTCCGCAAACGGCGCACGGCGTCTTCCAGACGCTTCACGGCTTCTCCTCCCCTATGCCCAGTTGGGTGCTAATAGAGGTAATGACATTGGCCAGGGCCTGGCCCAGGTCCTCCCCCGCTTGAGGAGAGAGGCGATACTTGGCCATCACCAGGCGCACCAAGGTATTCATCCCCTTCAGGAGGAGGTCAAAGCGCTGGGGCTCCTTCTCCGCCAGGGTGAGAAGGCGCAGGCGCAAGAGGGCTATCTCCTCGTCCAGCCCCTGGAGGTGGCGGGCCTGGGGTAGGCGCAGGCGCTCCGCCCGGGAGAGGGCCTGGGCGTAGAAAGCCTCGGGGGAAAGGGGCGTGGTGCTATTGGCCATGTGCCCCCTCGGGCGCGTCCAGGGTGTGCAGGGTGCAGAGGAGGTCCTCCAGGGCGGCGGGAGGGATGCCCTGGGCGGCACGCAGGATGCCCAGCAGGAGCAGATAGGCCACCACCTCCCATCGCTCCTGGCTGATGGCGGTGGAGAGGGCGCTCACAACACACCTCCTTTTGGCCGACGGTAGGCCCGCAGGATGACCAGCGCCAAGGCCCAGGAGACGCCCCAGGGGACGGCCCACACCAGGGCAGAGACGCCTCG
>BEHZ01000054.1 GCA_002923335.1 bacterium HR23
TTCCGCAGGGTGGGCTAGGCGTGGAATTTGGCCCGAATTGGCCCTTGACGCATGGCTAGCCCTTCGCCTAGACTTGGGCTGATACAACGGAGCGCCCCCGGCTGCGTCCGGTGGGCGTCGGACAGTGTGTAGATAGGAGGCCAGCATGCCGTATCTTCGCACCCAGCCCTCTGCCCCTACCACGGCTCCCGAAAGGGAGAATGCCCCTCGTTCTCACGAGGAGGGGCGCTGGACCACCGAAGGCTTGCGGGAGCCCCGCGACGGCTACCCCCGCCGAAACCGTCTCCCCGAGGATAGCCCCGACGCCAACGGCAAAAACTTTTACAGCCATCCCGACCCGCGCCCCATCCTTACTCCCCTGCGCCGGGGAGAGGTGGGCTCTGACCTGTATCCCTCTGCCCAACAGCCCTCCTGGTCCTGGGAGCGGTGGGGCCAGCGGTCCGAGAACCTGCTTGCCCGTGTTGCCCGGGACCTGGAGATGTTTCACTGGGGTGCCATCGGCCTCCTGGTCGGGCTGGTGGTAGCAGGTGTCCCCGCCTTCGATTTTGGCTTTGACCGCTACCCCTTTGTGGTGGCCCAGCCCTTGGGCGCTTTGGTGGGTGCCCTGATCGGCTCCGGGCTGGTCTGGCTCCGCTGGCAGGGGAAAGGGAACGGCTCCTAGCCTGGCGGGCCTTCCACCTCCTGGGGAGCACCCTGTCCTTTTCCCCTCCCGGCCTGCTATGCTGGGTGGGGAAGGGTGTGCCGTAAGGAGGTGGCCTATGCCAGAACCCCAGCGCATCCTCAACTACATTGGCGGCCGGTGGCTTCACCCTGCGAGCGAGGCGACCCTGGAGGATCGCTCCCCCCACGACTGGCGCAGGGTGCTGGGCATCTTTCCCCGCTCCCAGAAGGAGGACGCCGAGAGGGCCATCGCCTCCGCTCAGGAGGCCTTCCCGGCTTGGCGACGCCTCTCCCGTATCAAGCGGGCGGAATACCTGGACACCGTTGCCCAGATGGTAAAGCGGGACCAGGAAGAACTGGCCCTCCTGATGGCCCAGGAGTGCGGAAAGCCTCTGGTGGAGTGCCGTGCCGATGTTGTGGAGGGCCTCCACACCCTCCAATACTGGTTCGGGCGGGCACGTATGCCCCTGGGCGATGTGCTGGCCTCGGAGATCGCCGAGAAAGATAGTTTCACCCTCCGGAAACCCAAAGGGGTAGTGGTGTGCATCACCCCCTGGAACTTCCCCTTCGCCATCCCCCTTTGGCTCATCTGCCCCTCTCTGATGGAGGGCAACACGGTTATCCTGAAGCCGGCCGAAGAGACGCCCCTCATGGCCCAGCGCATTGCCCAGTATTTCCACGAGGCCGGCCTGCCCCCCGGGGTGCTGAATGTAGTCCACGGCTACGGCGAGGAGGTGGGATGGCCCCTGGTGGTGCACCCCGACACCCAGGTGGTGCTCTTCACCGGGTCTTACCAGGTCGGCTCCCTTATCCGCCAGGAGACGGCCCGGCATCCTAACAAGTTTGCCGTCTGCGAGACGGGCGGGAAGAACGCCATGATCATCTTTGAGGACTGCGACTTTGACCTCACGGTCAACGCAGCGGTCATGGCAGCCTTCCGCACCTCCGGCCAGCGGTGTGTGTCGGCTTCTCGGCTCTTCGTGCAGGAGAGTATTCTGGACCGCTTTACGCGGGCCTTTGTAGAGAAGGCCCGCCGTCTGCGCATCGGCGACCCCACGCAGGAGGACACCTTCATCGGCCCGCTGATTACCCCGGAGGCACGGGAGAAGGTGGAGGGCTACAACCGCCTTGCCAAAGAAGAGGGGGCGCAGGTGCTCCTGGAGGTGGGCCGACCCACCGACAGCGCCTTACAATACGGCAACTACATCGGGCCCTTTATCTACCGGATGGAGCACGATAGCCGAAAGCGGGTGCTGAGGGAGGAAGTCTTCGGCCCCCACGTGGCTATCATCCCCTTCACAAGCATTGACGACGCTGTGCGCAAATACAACGATGCCGACTACGCTTTCGCCCTCTCGGTGTGCACTCGTGATTACCGCAAACAGCGCTACATCCGAGAGGAGTGCGAGTTCGGAGTCGGGTATGTGAACCTGCCAACTATCGGAGCCGAAGTGCATTTGCCCTTCGGGGGATTACGCAGAAGCGGGACGGGCATGCCTTCGGCTTCGGCCCTGGCGGATGCGGTTACCCATCGGGCCTCCTGGACGGTGAACTATGGCACCGAAATCCGCATGGCCCAGGGGCTGACCAGCGAGGTCCCCTAGAAGCCCATGGGCGAACGCCCCCACCTCCTGGCCCTGTGGCGCACTCTGCCCCTCCGCCTCCCCTTTTACTATGGGTGGGTGGTTGTGGCGTGCGTGGCGTGCGCGTTGGTGGCGCGCCAGGGGGGCATCGGTGGCCGTCCTCTCCGTCTTTGTGAAGCCTATGGGGGATGCGCTGGGCTGGTCCCGCGCCCAGATGTCGGGGGCGGTTTCCCTGGGGAACATCCTTGGGGGGTTGACGGCCCCCTTATGGGGGCGCTGGGCCGACAGGGCCGGGGCCCGCATGGTGCTGGTGGTGAGTGTGATACTGGTGGGAGGAGCAGCCCTGGCCTTGTCCCAGGTGTCGGCGCTGTGGGGTTTCTACCTCGCCTATGCTACCGCTCGCCTCGCCTTCGCCTCCTCGGTGGAGATAGGGGCGACAACCGCTATAGCCAACTGGTTCGTCCGCCGTAGGGCACTGGCTACGGCGGTGGCCAACCTGCTGGGAGGTCTGGCGCAGGGAGTGCTCCCCCTTGTTGTGCAGGCGGTTATCATCTGGAGGGATTGGCGGGCGGGGTGGCTGGCGGTCGCGGGCATGGCCCTTGGGGTAGGCTTGCTCCCCAACGCCCTGCTTATGCGTCGTCGTCCTGAAGACCTGGGCCTTCTCCCCGATGGCACCCCCCGGGTAGAGGGGGCAAGCCGTGGCATCCCTCCCCCTTCCGGAACGGAGACCTCCTTCACCCTTGCCCGTGCCCTCCGCACCCGGACGCTGTGGATACTGGCGCTTTACACCGGCCTGGCTTTCCTGGTGCAGGCGGGGGTGAGCCTCCACCAGGCCCCCCACCTGCTCCAAAGGGGAATGCCGCCGACCCTGGTGGCAGGGATGATTAGCAGTTTTGGCTTCGCTTCGGCCACCTCTAACCTGCTGTGGGGGTTGATAGGGTCTCGCTGGCCCCTGCGCCTCGCCCTGGCTGGCGCCAGCCTCTGTATTGCCCTGGGGGTGTTCACTTTGCTCATGGCGCGGCACACGCCACAGGGTTTCCTGGGCGCCATCATCTTCGGAGCCGGGGTGGGGGGGCTTCTTACCCTGGTGCCGGTAACCTGGGCCAACTACTACGGGCGGACCAACCTGGGCACTATACGGGGCGTTACCTTGCCGGTGCAGGTGGGAAGCCAGGCCATAGGCCCCCTGCTGATAGGAACCCTTTACGACCTGCGCCACTCCTACGACACCGCTCTGGTGCTTGCTATTATCCTCGTGGCAGTGGCAGGGTGCCTGGCCCTACTCGCTCACCCGCCCCGTCTTACTGAAGCCACCACAGGAGCACGGTGAGGGTGAACATGCTGGCCACACTGCTGACCACCACCGTATTGGTCAACAGAGGGGCGTCCAGGCGGAACTGAGTGGCAAAGATGGTAACGAAGACCGGCGTCGGCATGGCCGACATAACGATCAACACTTTACCCGCAAGACCCTCTATGCCCAACGCTCGCACCAGCCCCACGGCCACCAGCACCGAAACCCCCAGGCGAAGCGCCAGGGAAGCCCCCAAAGTTTTCCACGGGGGTTTGCTCCACGCACTGCCCAACTGCAAGCCCAGCACAATGAGCATGGCTGGAATGGCGGCGCTGGAGAGGAAGCGGGTGCTTACCAGCAGGGGTTGGGGGATAGGTATACGGGCCAGGTTCACCACCAGTCCCAGCACCGCCCCATACAGGAGGGGCATCCGGATCACCTGGATAAGGGCTTGGCGGGCATCGGCGTGGCCCCGTGCCGCCAAATAGATACCCAGAGTGTTGCCCAGGGTCGCCTCGACGATGAAGAACACCAGCCCCAGGGCCAACCCCTCCTGTCCGAAGGCGAGGAGGGTTACTGAAAGGCCCATATTCCCCGCGTTCATGAAGACCACGCTCAGCAAAAAACTGCTCTCGCCCACCCGGTCCAAACGCAAGATGCGGGCAACCATCCACCCCAGGCCCCACATGACTCCGATGAGCAGGATGGCGAAGAGGGCGATATGGCCCAGTAGGGGCTTCTCCACAGTGGTGGTGGCCAGGTTGTAGAAGGCCAGACCGGGGGCGAAGGCGTAAAGGACAACCTGCCCCAAGGGTCCGGGGGGGAGACGCAGGGCCTTCTGCAGGGCCAGCCCCACTCCGGCCACCAGGAAAACCGGGAGCACCACCTGCAGAAAGGTCTGGAGCAGGGCCACGCCTGGCGTTGCTCCTACACGGAGGGGAGCGGAAGGGGGATAGCCTGGCCTGTCTGGGCGGAACGGATGACCGCCTCGGTGAACTCCATGTAGCGCACCCCATCTTCAAAGGTGGTGAGCTTCACCTTTTCCTTACCACGAATGGCGTTGATGAACTCCTCCTCCACCCGCCAGCGCCCCGCCTTCTCCGGGGGGATCGGGATGACCCGCAGGGCCTTATCCCCTCGCCGACCACCGTAGAGGGTCATGGTATCGGCGTCCAGCAAGAGCGTCCCTTCGCTCCCGAACAGCCAGACTTCATTGCGGGGGGCGAGGCCGGTAACAGCGCTGAAGCGAAGGTGCCCCTGGGCACCACAGGCGAACTCGCACAGGATATCCACATGGTCGGGCACCTCCACCGCCCGCAGGAGGCCCTCGCCGTCCCGCCGTTGCTTCACCACCACCTTTGTCATCGCCATCACTTTCGTGGCCGGTCCTATCCAGCGCATGATGGCCTCATACCAGATGCCCATGTTGAGGGTATTGTATCCACTGAGGGTGCGGTCTTGCCGCCAGTGGAGTGGGCTCTCCCGGTCTACGAAGTTGGGAGAGCAGGACCGCAACTCCAGGGCTAGGAGTTCGCCCAGGAAGCCCTGGGCCAACAACTCCTGCACTGTGCGGTCTACCTTGAAGGTGTAGGGAGAGGGGACGATTTGAGTAACCAGGTGGGGGTAGCGACGGGAGGCGTCCAGCATCATCCGTGCCTCCCGGGCGTTCATGGCCATGCGAGCCTCGGTAAGGACGTGCTTGCCGGCCTCCAGGGCGGCGAGGGTTACAGGGCAGTGCATATACGGCCAGGTGCCGATGCAGACGGCGTCTATCTCCGGCGATTGGACGAGTTCTCGCCAGTCGTCATACACTTTGGGGATGCCGAACTCTCGGGCAACCTGCTCGCTGGACTGCCGGGTGCGGTTGCAGACGCTGATAATCTCCACACCGGGGATGGCGCGGAAGCCGGGGATGTGGCGCACACGGGTATTGTTGCCCGCTCCCACAATGCCGATGCGCACCGGTTGCTCTGCCATGCCTCTCCTTTCGCTGGCCTGTTACACTAGGGTAAAGGGTAACAGGGAGAAAGAGGAGTAGCAAGGGTGCTCCCCGACCTGCGATCGTGTGGCTAGAATGGGGGTATCCACTGCGCACAGGTGGGGGGCTGCAGCATGCCTTGGTTCATCGTCAACGGGAAACCGCAATCGGCGCCGGACGGGGTTTCTGTGCTGAGGGCCCTCCGTTTTGCGGGAGTGGAGGTGCCAGCCCTATGTAACGATGATCGCCTCGCCCCGATTGGGGCGTGTCGCCTCTGCCTGGTAGAAGTAGAAGGGCAGGCCCGTCCGGTGCCCGCCTGCCTTACCACCCTGCAAGAGGGCATGCGCATCACCACTCATACACCTTTCCTGGAAAACTACCGCTCCACCGTCCTCTCTTGGCTGGCGAGGCGCTATTCCGCGACCGCTTATCTGGCCTATCCTGATAAGGAGTTCCACAGGTGGCTTCGTGCCTACGGGCTCCAGGCATCCTTATCCTCTGGCCCTGCATCATCGCCCCCCGATACCTCTCATCCCTACATCCAGGTGGACATGTCCTTATGCATCTCCTGTTTCCGATGTGTGCGCATCTGTGCTGAGGTGCAGGGGCAGTTCGTCTGGAACCTTCTGGGCAGGGGAGACGATACCCGCATCGCCCCTGATTCCTACGGCCCCTTCGGTCAGAGTTCGTGCGTAGCGTGTGGCGCGTGCGTGGATACTTGTCCCACAGGCGCTTTGGTGGACAAGTCCGTGCGAGAGGGGGGTGCGCCAGCCGTCTGGACCCGCACCACCTGTCCCTACTGTGGCACGGGGTGCGAACTGCTGGTAGGCACTCGGGAGGGGCGTATCTGCGCTGTCCGCCCGGTGGTGGGTGCGCCTGTCAACAGGGGCCACCTGTGCGTGAAGGGCCGTTACGCTTTCGCCTTTAACCATGCCCCGGACCGTATCACCACCCCGCTGGTGCGCCGTGGACGGCGGTGGGAAACTACCACCTGGGACGAGGCGATAACCCTCGTCGCCCAGACCTTCCAGCGCATTCTTGTGGAGAATGGGCCGGGGAGCGTGGGTATCCTCGCGTCCTCTCGGGGCACCAACGAAGAGGCATATCTGGTGCAGAAGTTTGCCCGCCTGGTGCTGGGCACCAACAATGTGGACTGTTGTGCCCGTGTGTGCCACGACCCCACCGCCGCGGCCATGCAACGGATGCTGGGCACGGGCGCCGCAACCAACTCCTTTGACCACATTGAGCAGGCCAACTGCTTCCTGATATGCGGGGCCAATCCCACAGCCAACCACCCCGTTGTGGGTGCCCGCATCAAACAGCGGGTCCTGAAGGGGGTGCCCCTGGTGGCCGTCGACCCCCGGCGCACTGAACTGGCCCGCCTTGCTACCCTGCATCTGCCTCTCCGTCCAGGCACGGACATCCCCCTTTTGAACGCCATAGCCTACACGCTCTTGGAGGAGGGGCTTATTGACGAGACATTTGTGGCAGAGCGGGTGGAGGGCCTGGAGGCTTTTCGCTCCTTTATCCGTGAGTATACCCCGGAGCGGGTGGCGAGCATCTGTGGGGTGGAGGCGGCCCACATTCGCCAGTCTGCCAGGCTCTATGCTACGCGCAAACCGGCCATGGCCTTCCACGGCCTGGGCCTTACCGAACACCACCAGGGGACGGAGACGGTCATGGCCCTGGTGAACCTAGCCCTTCTGACGGGGAACATAGGGAAGCCGGGAAGCGGGGTGAACCCCCTGCGGGGGCAGAACAATGTCCAGGGCACTGCCCTTATGGGTTGCTCTCCCTCCATTCTCACAGGTGGGGCACGGGTGCGCTCGCCGCAGGAGCGGGAACGCTTCGCCCAGATATGGGGCGCGCCCCCTCCGGCGGAGCGGGGGCTGGACGCTTTGGAATTGCTGGATTCCGCTCTGGCGGGACGCCTCAAAGGGCTGTGGATTATCGGCTGGGACATCCTCTTGACCATGCCTAATGCCCTGCGGACCCTTCAGGCGCTGGAGGCCCTAGAGTTTGTGGTCATCCAGGACATGTTCCTGAACGAAACGGCGAAGAGGGTTGGGCATGTGTTTCTGCCTGCTGCGTCTTGCTTTGAGCGAGAGGGGACCTTTATGAACTGGGAACGGCGTATCCAGATGGTGCGTAAGGCGCTGGAGCCCCCCGGCCAGGCACGCCCCGATGGAGAGGTGGTGTGCGCGGTGGCAAAGGCAATGGGGTATGGCCACTTCTTCCCCTACGGCTCCCCGCGGGAGGTATGGGAGGAGATACGGCAGGTGTGGCCGGCCGTGGCAGGTATAACCTATGACCGATTGGAGAAGGGGGGCATCCAGTGGCCGTGCCCTCAGGAGGGCCACCCCGGCACCGCTATCTTGCACGGCGAAGCCTTTTCCGGACTGGGGAGACGCACCGCCCTTAGGCTAATCCCCTACCGCCCCACGCCCGAGGTAACCAACCCCGATTTTCCCCTGCTGTTGACCACGGGCCGACGCCTCTACCAGTTTAATGCGGGCACCATGACCCTGCGGAGCGGCAACACCGCCTTCCAACCCTGGGACACCCTGGATATGCATCCTGCGGACGCGGAGCGCCTGGGGGTGCAAGAAGGGCAGAAGGTGCGGGTGCGCAGTCGCTATGGGGAAGTGGTGCTCCCTGTGCACATTACTGCAGAGGTGAAACCGGGGGAATGCTTTGCCACCTTCCACACCCCTGTGCTGGTGAACGCCATAACCAGCCCCATGCGGGACGAGCACGTGCATACGCCCGAATATAAGGTAACGGCGGTGCGTGTAGAGCCTCTATAGGAGCGCCGAGGTCTATGCCATTGGAGGAGCGTCTTGAGCACCGCCTTGCCCGGCCAAAATGGGTGTGCTATAGTGGATGCGCATGCCCCTGTAGCTCAGCATGGATAGAGCACCGGCCTCCGGAGCCGGGTGTCGCGCGTTCAAGTCGCGCCAGGGGCGCCATTTCTTTGCGGGGCGTAGCGCAGTGGCGAGCGCGCCAGGTTTGGGACCTGGAGGTCGCCGGTTCAAACCCGGCCGCCCCGACCACGGGACCGGGGGCTAGTGCTATGGGCCGTTTCCTGCGGGAGGTCTTGCAGACCGCCGTCCTGGCAGGGGTGGTCTTCTTCGTCTTACAGGCCACGATTCAGAACTTCCGGGTAGAGGGTTCCAGCATGGAGCCGACCCTGCGCAGTGGTGAATATGTAGTGGTGAACAAGGCCCGCTACCTGCGCATCCCCATAGGGAGGTTCCTCTCCTGGCTCCCCGGGGTCCCCGTTCCCCGTGAAGCGGTATGGGAACCTTTCCACGGCCCCCAGCGTGGGGATGTGATCGTGTTCCACTATCCGAGAGACCCTAGGCGGGACTTTGTGAAGCGGGTTGTGGCGGGGCCAGGAGATAAGGTGGAGATACGGGCAGGGCGGGTTGTGGTGAACGATATACCGTTGGATGAGCCTTACATTCGGAACCGTAGCGCTGATAGCCGACCCCCGGTCTATCTGGGGAGAGACGAGTATTTCGTTCTGGGCGACAACCGTCCTGCCAGCAATGATTCCCGCTTCTGGGGTCCTCTGCCGCGTCGCTACATCATTGGGAAGGCGTGGCTTACCTACTGGCCCCTTTCCCGCATTGGAGTCATCAGCATACTGACTCCGCCGGGCGTTCCCCTGAAGGTCCCGTTCCGTGTGTTAGAATGAAGGGGGACGCCCCGTTAGCTCAGCCCGGCAGAGCACCGGACTTTTAATCCGGGTGTCCTGGGTTCGAATCCCAGACGGGGCACAGTGTTGTGGCCGGCAAACCAGTCTAGCAAGGCCAGTTCTGCCAGGCGTCTCAGGTCAGCCTCGGCCATAGTCACCTTGACGGTGATCAAGTAGGGATGGCCCGCCAGGCTCACATCATCCCTGCGCTCTTTTCCCGTTTTGCAGGCGGCCCGCCGCCTTCCCTGACCTGCGCCTATCCGACTATCCTTGTTGAAGCAAGGGCACTCTGGTGGCCACGATGCTCCCCCGGACTTTGTGGAGGTCTTGCCCGGTCGGAAAGTTTGCGATGGAAGCGAGCCCCTTCGGCTGCTTGGTAGGCTTGGGCGTCTGATACACCACGCCTTGTAGATCGCGACAGGTCGGGCCTTGGCGATGGAAAGGTTTAAGACCTGGGCTCTTCGGGCCATCGGATGGACGGTGTGGGCGTTCGTCCTGTCCATGGCCGTGGCCTGCGGCAGGCCCCAGGCGACACCGACCCCTATCCCCGCGTCTGCTACGGAGACCCCCGTCCCGCCCGCCGTGGAGACTCTGACCTTGTTGGAGGTCCAGCAGCTCCGCAGGGTCCCCTTGCAGACCCCGGTCCTGGCGGGGTTCTACGAGGTGCGGATCCGGGGCGTGGAGGTGCGGGAGGGCCAGGTGGAGGCCCTCCTCCACCTGAGACGGCTGTCCGAGGAGGAAGCGGAGCGGCAGAAGGCCTTCAACCCCCTCTTCCTGTCTGTGAGCACGGAGCACGGATGGGAACTGCAGTTGGTGACGCTGGACTCCCTTTCGGGCACCTTCGCCGCCCGAGGGGGCGATGGCCCGTGTGCCTGGGGCGGAACGGAGGCCCCGGCGACGGAGGTGGAGCAAAGGTGCCGGTTCTCCGTTCCGGAGGGATGGCGCCCCGCCTACCTGCGTCTGGTGGGCCTCCGGAGGGGTGCC
>BEHZ01000055.1 GCA_002923335.1 bacterium HR23
CTCAGGCTACCAGAGGGGGCAAAGGGGTGTCAACGAAAGCAGGGCTTGTCTTACAAAGGGAGCGTGGTAGGCTGGTGGCGCGAGAGGGGGGTGAGGGTGGCGTGCGCAGGAGAGAGCCTACGCCCGCGGAAGTGCTCGGGATCTGCCTTTCCCTGGCCCAGGAGGTCCAGAGGGGCCTTCCCCCCGCCCCAAGGAGAAGGGGAAGGCCCTCCACCTATCCCCCTCCTCGGCACCTGGCCCTCCTGCTCTTTCGGGCTTTCTACCACCTTCCCTACCGGCGCACGGTGGCCTGGGCCAAGGCCCTCCAGGCCTACGCTCGGAGACACCTCTCCCAGCACCTCCTCTCCTCCCTCCTGAGGGCCCTGCGGGAGAGGCTGGAGTCCGCCCTGGGGGAGGGGGAAGGGGGCCCTTTCTTCCTCCTGGACAGCACGGGCCTTCCGTATCGGAGGAAGGGCACCCTCCTGCGGTGGATGAGGGGGAAGGAAAAGAGGAGGATGCGCAGCCATAGCCGGCCTTGCCTTCTGGTGCGATGGGAGAGGCGAAGGAGGCTCTTGGGGGTCGTGGGGCTTGCCGTCGGTCCTGCCTATGCCCCCGACCCGCCTCTTGGGGTGGAAGCCCTTCGGGAGGGAGGGCTGAAGGGAGGGGTCCTTTTGGCGGATGCGGGGTTTGATGCCCTGGAGGTGTGGGAAGAGGCGAGGCGGAGGGGCCTTACCCCCCACATCCGGCTGAAGGGTGGGGGGAGAGGGCCGCGGTCCCCCTTGAGGGTGGAAGGGGAGAAGGGCTTCTCCCCGGCCCTGTATCGGCTGCGTGGGGTGGTGGAAGGGGTGTTTGGGGGGATCAAGACCCGGCTCCTTGGGGGTTACCTGGCGGAGATGGGGGAGGAGACGCCCCGGAAGCGGGTGTTCCTGGAGGCCTTGGCCTACAACCTGAGGGTGCTGCTGTCCCTCCTTTTGTGGCTCCTGGGCCCGAGGGGCCTGGGGACCACCCCCGCCACCCAAGCCCCCCGCCTCCCCTTCGCCTACACCTACATTTGCAGGACAACCTCACGAAAGCAGGCTTGTCTAACTCCTCCAAGGGGGCAGAAGCCGGGGGAGGAGGTCCAGAGAGAGGTGTTTCTGTCTCTGGGCCTGGAGGGCGTGGACTGGCACTCCTGCTACGATAAGGGGGGAGAGGTCTCACCACGAGGGGAGCGAAGAAGAAAGGCATGCGTCTGCTCCACCTGTCGGTGCGCAATCTGCGCACATATCGCTCTCTGGAGGTGGACTTCCCCCCCGGCCTAACCCTGGTTTGGGGCGCCAACGCTCAGGGGAAGACCAACCTCCTGGAAATTGTCTACCTGCTGGCCCTCACCAAGTCGCCTCGTGCCCAGCACGACCAGGACCTCCTCTCCTTCCCCGCTCGGGAGGAAGACGGATGGGGGTGGGCAGAAGGGACCTTTCGGCGTGAGAACGGAGCGCTGGTGAAGGTGCGCATTGACCTCTATCTGCGCCCCTCGGCACCCGGCCTCCCCCGCACCTTCCAGAAGCAGGTGCGCCTCAACGGAGTGGTGTCCCCTGCCAGCCAGGTGGTGGGGCAGGTTCCTATGGTGCTCTTCCAGGCGGATGACCTGGAGATGGTAGTCGGCCCCCCCGCCCTGCGACGGCGCTGGCTGGACATCCTCGTGGCCCTGACCGACCGGCGTTACCTGCGCTCCCTTCAACGCTATCAGCGCCTGCTGGCCCATCGCAATCGTCTTCTGAAAGCCCAGGCTGACCTCCACCAGTTGGCATACTGGGATGGCGAACTGTGCGCCGAGGGGGGACGCATTATCGCCCAGCGCCTTCTGGCCCTGCAGGCCCTCGCCCCCGAAGTCGCCCGTGCCCATGCCCAACTGGCCGGGGGGGAGAAGGCAGAGGTGTGCTACCGCTGGGCCGAGGAGAGCGCCACTCCGCTTCCTCCGGAGGCCATCATCTCTGTCCTGGCCCGCCAGATGGAGGCCCTGCGGCCCCGGGAGATCGCCCTGGGACAGACCCTCGTGGGCCCCCATCGGGACGACCTGTCCCTGCGCCTAGAGGGGAGAGAGGCATCCTTCGCCTCACGAGGGCAGGCCCGCTGTCTGGCCCTGGCCCTGCGCCTGGCCGAGGCTCGCTACCTCCAGCAGGCCACGGGCGAAAGCCCCATCCTCTTGCTGGACGACGCCCTCTCGGAACTGGATACTCAGCGCCGACGCCTGCTCCTGGAAGAGGTGCGCCGAGCCGAGCAAGCCCTCCTCACCTCCACCCAGCAGGAGCAGGACCCTCTGCTGGAGGGATGCACCCGTTTCCGTGTGGAAAGGGGGATGCTCCTCCTCGAGGGGTAAGGCCCTTTACTGCCCGCCGGAGCCTTTCAGCCCCGCTTCGGCAGCCTGTCGGAGAACTGCGAAGGAGGGGGCTCTCGCAGGGGCCTGGGCGGTAAAGGCGTCGATGATGTTCAGCGCCCCCTGGTAGTTTCCCCGCAGGAGTTCCTGATTGGCCATAAGTTGGTGCGTCTCCAGGCGGCCCGGCCCCAGTTCCCGCAGGCGCTGCAGAAGGGGCTCAATCTGCTCCACCGCCTCCGACCCGCCGGCCCGCTGAAAGAAGAAGACCAGGCCGCTGAGCAGGCGGTAGTCCCGCGGGTCCTGCCGCATGCCCCTATCCCCCTCCTCCAAGATGAAGGTGAAGACCCTCTGCCTATCCTCGGGCGAAAGGCGCGGCCACTGAGAGATAAGGGCCTCAAAGATGAACCAGCGGGCAGTGCCAGCCAAGGGAGGAAAGGTGGAGAAACTCTGGCGGGCCAGGGCAATGCGCTCTCCAACGGACAGCGGCTCCGCGACGGCCCGCGCTGCCAGGCTGGCCCCCGCAAAGGCCCGGTAGTTGAGGAAAGTGAGGGAGAAAATCAGCACCGCCGTGGTGAAGAGGACTACCACCCCCCTGGCGAAGCCATTGGCAACGAGGGGCGCACGCTCCGCCTCCGGTGCCGGCTCCCCCTCTCCTGGACGCTCCTGGGCCGCCACCCAGGCCACCAGGAGCGCCCACTGGAGCATCATCGCCGGCGTGTCAAAGAGGAAGAGGTTCTGGACAAAGTAGCCCACCAGCGCCCCCAGGACGGCGTAGGCCAGCGCCTCCTCCCTGGGGGGACGACGCCGGTGCACCACCGCCCACACCAGCGCACCCCACAGGGCCAGGTAGAACACAATCCCCACGATACCCTTTGTGGCCAGTTCCTCTAGAACCTTGTTATGGGCCTGGTCAAACACCTCGGCGCCATACTGGAAGAAGCGGGGTTCCACATAGCGGGTGAAGGGGACGATGTAGTTCTCCGGCCCCCACCCCAGCAAAGGGCGCTCCGCCATAGCGCGCACGCTGTAGCCGGCGGAGAGGAGCCGTGTGGCCAGACTGGCTTGCGTCCCCGGCGACTCGCTCCGCACCAGGGCAGTAGCCCGCGCACCTACAGTGTGCTCTGGACAGCGGACCGCCCAAGGCAACCCCACCGTCCTATCCAGAGCGAAGAGGAGGGCCACGCCCACGAGCACCGCCCCACCGCCCACCGCCAGGGGCTTCAGTGCCAACCTATTGCCGAACAGGATCACCCCCAGGGGCATAGCCACCGCCCCCGCCATCAGCCCCAGCATCCCGCCACGGGTGCCCGTCTGGTAGAGGGCGATAAGGCATAGGAGGGCGGTCAGCCCCCAGAAGGCCCGCAAGGCATGCACCTGCCATCTATTGGGCGGGGCTGGCTCCGGCGTTCCCCTCCTCCCCCTGCGGCGGTGAGAGGGAGTGGGAGGGGAAACCGCCCCCTCAGACGGGGCGAAGGAGCGGGCCAGCAGGCCCACCGCCAGCAACACCATCACTGTGAGCACCGCCCCCAGGTAAGAGGGGTTGCCCAAGGTGGCGTCTACATCGCACCGCTGGAGCACCCACGGCAGCAGGCGCACCCCCAGAACCTGGGCTATGGCCACTACCGACAGCACCAGCCCCACCCCCAGGTTGATGTTCAGCAGGTAGAGCCACTGCTGAGGGGTGCGGAGCACCGCCGATGCCACCACCGCCAGCAGGAACCAGTGCACCAAGTCCCACACTCCCATCATCCGCTCGTAGGTGGACCACAGGCTACGGGTGAAGTTCACTCCCAGAGCAGACGCTATCAGCGCCACCAGCAGGTAGCCGTAAAACGCCAAAAGCACCCACGACCGCTGGGGCCGATACGAGCGGTTCCACACCACCAGCACAACCCAGAAGGCGGTGAGTATCTCAATGAGCCCCCGGGCGTAGAGGGCCTTGCCCACCACATAAGGGAAGAGGGTCTGAAAGGTTACCACCAGGGGCATCAGCAGGAGAAGGGCAAGCCCCACCCGAATTCCCCCGGCCAGCACTGCGCTCATGGGAACGCCTCCACCATAGGTATCCTGGGATGGGAGAAAGGCCTGTCTCGCCCAGCGCTCACCGTCCTGGGGGCCATTATACTTTCCTTGGGAGGGGGATTCCAGGAAGGAGGCGCCCATGCAGGAGTGGGAGAAAGCCCTGGCCGAAGCGGTTCGCCTTCTGCACAACGCCCGCTATGTAGTGGCCCTGGTAGGAGCGGGGCTCTCCCAGGAGAGCGGTATCCCCACCTTCCGAGGCCCCGGCGGGCTATGGACACGCTATGGGGAACCGCCTATGGACGGGTATCAGCGCTTCCTGCGGGACCCCCGGGCCTATTGGGAGGAGCAGTTGCGTCAGGAGACGGCAGGCCCCCGTGCCGAACTGATGCAGGCCATCGCCCAGGCCCGCCCCAACCCCGGACACCTGGCCTTGGTGGACCTGGAGCGCAGGGGCGTCTTGAAGTGCACCATCACCCAGAATGTAGACAACCTGCACCGAGAGGCCGGAAGCCAGCGCCTGATTGAAATCCACGGCAACCGCACCCTCCTGCGGTGCATCTCCTGTGGACTGCGCTTGCCCCGAAAGGAGTTTGTGGTGCGGGAGATTCCACCCCACTGCCCGGAGTGCGGGGGCATCATCAAAGGGGATGGGGTGATGTTCGGGGAGCCTATCCCCAAGGAATGGCTGGAGGCCTGCTACGCCGAAACCGCACGGTGCGACTGTATGCTCCTTATCGGCACCTCGGGCACAGTTTACCCCGCCGCCGGCTTCCCCCAGATAGTGAAGATGCGAGGGGGGAGCCTCATAGAGTTCAACCCCCTGGAGACCCATCTTACCCCCCTCTGCGATGTAGTGGTGCGGGCCTCCGCGGCGGTCGCCTTGCCCCGCCTGGTGCAAATGCTCTCGGCCGAGGGGTAGGAACCCGGGACCCTAGACCCTGAGCACCGCCTTCACCACCCCTTCGGCCCGCCGTGCATAGAGGTCGTAGGCACGGGGCGCTTCGTCCAAGGGGAAACGGTGGGTAATCACCCACGCCGGGTCGGCCCACCCTTGCCGACGCAACGCCACCGCCAGGCGGATAGGACGGGCGGGGTCTTCACAGGTGGCGCTTACCGTCGCCACGAGGGTTAACTGCTTCCGCAGAGCCTCAAAGTAGTTCAGGGCAACCCTGTCCTCCTCCGGCACCCCGAACAAGACGACGGTGCCATACACGCGGGCCATCTGCAGGGCCAAGTCTATTCCCCCGGGCTCGCCGGAGGCCTCCACCACCAGGTCGGCTCCCTGGCCGTCGGTGGCTTCAGACGCCATCCGCACCGCATCCTGCCCGTGGGGGTTGAGAGCCAGGTGGGCCCCCTGCCGACGGGCCAGGGCTAAACGCTCCTCAAGGGGGTCAACAACGATAACCCTCCCTGCCCCCATGCGCAAAAGGGTCATGGTGAAGAGAAGGCCGATAGCCCCCTGCCCCACCACCACAACCCGCTTCCCCAGCACCGGCCCGACCCGCTCCAGGGAGAAGAGCACCGTCCCCCAGGGCTGGCACATAAGCCATTCCCCTATGTCCCCCTCGGGGGGGATGGGGACAAGCATAGAGGGGTTCCCCACCACATACTCGGCTCCCCCGTTGAGATTTAGAGCGGGCAGGAAAATGACCCTCTGCCCCTCATTCCACCCCTCGGCCCGGCTCTCCACGATGGTGCCGGCGCACTCGTGGCACGGCACCCCCGGCTCCAGGGGATAGGCGGGCTGGGGGTGGCGATATCGGCGCATGTCGGTGCCACAGATAGAGAGGGCCTCCATGCGCACCAGCACCTGCCCCGGCCCCGGCACAGGGGTAGGCACCTCCACCAGGCGCAGGCGCTGGGGACCGACAACCTGAACGGCCTTCATAGCCTAACCTCCTTGGGGTGCTAGCGCTGGCGTGCCCGCAGTTCCTGCCATACCACCGAAGGGGTAAGGCCCGCGCTGGCCAGGAGCACCAAGAGGTGATATAGCAGGTCGGCCGCCTCCCGGGCGAGGGCGTCTTTCTGGCCCTGCACGGCGGAGAGGGCAGTCTCCCCCGCCTCCTCAATCACCTTTTGGGCGATGCGGGCCGTCCCCTCCTTCAGCAGGCGGGCGGTATAACTATCGGGGGGCATATCCCGTTGGCGCTCCCGAATCGTGGCGAAGAGGTCCTCCAGGATGCCTGGTCCTACGGAGGGGCGCTCAAAGGTGGGGAAAGCCTCCACCGGGGTAAAGAAACAAGAGGGCTGCCCTGTGTGGCACACCTGGGGACCGGTGGGCTCCACCTGCAGAAGCAGGGTGTCCCCATCGCAGTCGGCCCATACCTTCTGCACCCGCAGATAGGTGCCGGAGACTTCCCCCTTATGCCAGAGGTCGGAGCGGGAACGGCTGTAGAACCAGGCGTCGCCCCCCTCCAGGGTGCGCTTGAGGGCGCCCGGGCTCATCCATCCCAGCATCAGCACCTGGCCGGTGCCGGCGTGCTGGGCGATGGCGGGGATCAGACCGCGTTCGTCCAGTTTCAGCGTCGGCATAGGGCCTCCTGCAGACAGAAGTCGGCCACCTCTGCAAGGGAGCGGGCCTGGGCGTGGGGCTTGGCCAGACCGGGGGGCACCGGGGCGCCCGTCCAGTTGAGCCAAAGGGTGTGCAACCCCACTCGCACTGCTCCCTGCACATCCTCCTCCAGCGAGTCGCCCACAAAAAGGGCCTCCTGGGGAGCCAATCCCAGCCAGGCCAGGGCGAACTGGAAGGGGCGGGGATGGGGCTTATACGCCCGTGCCTCCTCCGAGCACACCGCCACCTCCACCGGCAGGGCCAAACGCCCCAACAGCGGGTAGAAGAAGGCCACATCGGCGTTGGAGACGACGCCCACACGCACCCGTCTCCTCAGGGAGCGCAAAAGGGGCGCTCCCTCCGCAAAGGGCTCTCGCATCCCCATATCCCGAATGCAAAGGCTACTGGCCTCCTCCGGGTTCCCCCGCACACCCATCTCCTCAAAAACCCGACGGAAGCACTCCACCCAGGTCTGGAAGTAGGTTTTATAGGGGGGTGAAGCCTCGGGCTGATGGAGATTGACCCGACGCCTCCGCTCCTCCATCTCCAGGGCCTTCCAGCGGGCCCACATCTGGGCGGGGTCAACCGCCAGCCCCTGGCGCTGGCAGATTTCGGCGAAGGTGCGCACCCACAACACCCCCTCGTTGTGCACCAGGGTGTTATACAAGTCAAAGAGGACTGCCCGTATCGCCATCCTGCCCCCTATTGTAGGATACCTGGGGAAAACCCCTGCGCCGGAGGCAACTCCACAACTCCCGAATTATAAGGCACCCGCCCTGCCCTCGGCCGGGACGCCCCGCCTGCGGAAGGGGGTATTACAATAGACGCCAGAAAGGAGGCCTCATGACCACTCCCCCGGTCGCCTACGACTTGCTCCTGAAAGGGGGCGAGGTCCTGGACCCCGCCCAGAACCTCCGTGGACGGCTGGATGTGGCGGTTGCGGGAGGACGCATCGCTCGCATCGCCCCGGACGTTCCGGAAGCCCAGGCACGGCGGGTGGTGCGGGTAGAAGGGTGTCTGGTGGTGCCCGGCCTTATTGACCTCCACGTCCACGTCTACCCCGGGGCGACGCCCAACGGTATAGACCCCGATATCGCCGGGGTGCACAGTGGGGTGTGCACCGTGGTGGACGCCGGTTCCGGCGGTTCCCACACGGTGGCGGGGCTGGTGCGCCTGGTGGTCCCCCGCGCCAAAACCCGCCTCTTGGCCTTCACCCACATCGCCCGCACCGGCCTGGCGGTGATGCCTGAAATCCGCTCACCGGAGGACGCCGATACCCCTTCCGCCATTCGCGCTATCCAGGAAGGGAGGCCGGTGGTGCAGGGGGTGAAACTGCGCCTGGTGGGGCCAGGGGTGGCGGGCATGGGAGCCGAGGCAGTGCGACGCGCCAAACAGGCAGTCCAGGAGACGGGCACCCGCCTTATGGTGCACATCGGCGACCCGGAGGGCCACGTGCCTCCCGAGGTTACCCGCCAGATGCTGGACATCTTGGGGCCGGGGGACATTGTAACCCACGCCTTCACAGGCAACCCCGGCGGACTGCTGGACCCCCAGGGCCGGGTGTGGCCCCAACTCCGGGAGGCCCTCGCCCGCGGCGTCTGGCTGGACACCGCCCACGGACGGATGAACTTCGCCTTCGCCAGCGCCCGGCGCCTCCTGGACCAAGGTGTTATCCCCCACACCATCGCCACCGATATGACCCTCCCCGGCCGGCAGACCACCGTCGGCTCCCTGACGGAGATAATGTCCAAGTTCCTGGCCCTGGGCTTCGCTCTGGAGCAGGTGGTGGCCATGGTAACCGTCAACCCCGCACGGGCCATAGGTATGGCCGACCAGTTGGGGAGCCTGGCGGTGGGTCGGGAGGCAGACATTACCGCTCTGCGCCTGGTGAACGGGAAGTTTCTCTTCCGAGACACCAAAGGCAACACCCTGACGGGCGACAGGGCGCTGGTGCCAGCGCTGTGCATACGGGCGGGGGAAGTGATGCCCCTGGACTGGGGGCCCCGCCCCTGGGGCTGGCTCCCGGAGCCCGGCTCCTAGCGCCCATGGCCGCGGGGAAAAGAGACGCCTGCAAGGAGGTGGGAAGGATGCCCGACAAGGCCCTCTTGGTGGTGGATGTGCAGAACGACTTCTGCCCCGGTGGGGCACTGCCGGTGCCCCACGGCGATGTAGTGGTGCCGGTGCTCAACACCTATATCGGCCTCTTCCAGCGCCTGGGCTACCCCGTCATCGCCTCACGGGACTGGCACCCTGCCAACACCCGCCACTTCCAGCCGTTCGGCGGCGGCTGGCCTATCCACTGCGTCCAGGGCACACGGGGAGCCGAGTTCCATCCCCACCTGCGCCTCCCCTCCGACGCCATCATCGTCTCCAAAGGCATGGACCCCCAGCAGGATAGTTACACCGCCTTTGATGGGGTAGACCCCCAGGGCAGGCCCCTGGCCCAGGTGCTCAGGGAGTTGGGCGTTCGGCACCTCTTCGTGGGGGGGCTGGCCACCGACTACTGCGTGCGCCACACCGCCCTGGACGCCCTGCGCCAGGGTTTTGCCGTCTGGCTCCTGGCAGACGCCAGCCGGGGCGTTGACCTCCAGCCCGGGGATTCGGACAAGGCCATAGCGGAGGTGCGCCGACAAGGGGGAAAAGTTGCCACCCTCTCGGAAGTGCTGGCCGTCTTGGGCCGGGCCACTGCCCTAGAAGGCGGGAAGGGGGTATAATACATTTCTGTAGCCTGACAGCAGGCGTTAGCGCCCAAGGAGTGAGTTATCCCTTATGCGCATCCCCCTCTCCTGGCTGAGCGAGTTTGTGCCGGTAAGCCTCGCCCCGAAGGAACTGGCCTACCGCCTCACCATGGCGGGGTTGGAGGTGTCGTCCATAGAGAAGGTGGGGGGGCAGTGGGAGCATGTGTTCGTGGGGCTGGTGCGCAAGGTCACGCCCCATCCCAATGCCGACCGCCTGCGCCTGTGCGAGGTGGACCTGGGGACCGAGCGCTGGACGGTGGTCTGCGGAGCACCCAATGTGGCTGAAGGGCAGAAAGTCGCCTTTGCCAAAGTGGGCGCACGCCTCTTTGACCCCCGCACTGGCAAGGTGGAGACCCTTCGCCCCGCCCGCATCCGGGGC
>BEHZ01000056.1 GCA_002923335.1 bacterium HR23
CGTGCCAACTACCATGTAGAGGACTGGGGGGTGCGCCTGCGCTATAAGGGCGACCCCTATGCCCAGCCTGAGGTGGTGGAATGGCCCGTCAAAACCCCCGACGACTGGCTGAGGCTGAAACCCCTGGATGTTACAAAAGGGGTGTTGGGCCACCACCTGAAGGCCTTGCAGACGGTGGTGCAGGGCGTTGGTCCCCAGGTGCCCGTGCTCATGACCGTCTTCACCCCCCTCTCCATTGCGGGGAGGCTGGCCAACAGCGATGAAGTGGTCTCCGCCCACCTGCGCCTTTATCCTGAAAAGGTGGCTTATGCCCTGGATGTCATCACCGACACCTTCATCCGCTTCGCCCGTGCCTGTCTGGAGGCCGGGGCCAGCGGGCTTTTCTTCGCCACGACGGGGTGGGCCACCGCCCTGCGCCTTTCACGGGACGAATACGCCCGCTGGGGGCGCCCCTATGACCTGCGTCTCTTGCGTTCCTTGCCCCCTGCCCCCTTCCATCTCCTCCATGTGTGTCGGGACTACAACTACCTGGCCGACTTTCGGGACTACCCGGTGCAGGCGGTGAACTGGGATGCGCACGGAGCGGGGAACCCGACCCTGGCCGAGGGGCGGGCGCTCCTGGGGCGGTGTGTGGTGGGGGGTATTCCCCACCGCACCCTGCTGGTCAACGGCACCCCCCAGCAGGTAGCCGACGCCGTCCATACCCTCCGCCGACAGATGGGGGCGACGGGGTGGATGCTGGGGCCGGGGTGCACCTTCTCCCCCCGAACCCCCGAAGCCAACCTCCACGCCCTGCGCCAGGCCCTGGAGAACTTGCCAGGCGAGGGCTAGGATAGTGTTGCGCCCCGGGCGTCGCCCGCCTGGAGGATAACCCCACAAGGAGGGGGCTATGCCCTTCGTGAAATACGAGGAATATACCGAGCACATCCGCATTATCACCCTAAACCGCCCCGAGCGCCTGAACGCCTGGGGGAGCCAGGTGGCTCAGGAGACAGAGGAGGCCTTCGCCCGCTTCGCCGATGACCCACAGGCCCGGGTGGCTATCCTGCGGGGGGAGGGCAAAGCCTTCTGCGCCGGGGCCGATGTGAAGGAATGGGCAGAGCGAGGAGAAGCCCCCGGCTTCCGGGGGCACTACCGCAGGGTCTTCACCAGCGATTGGGGCACTCCCCCCCTCACCAAGCCCGTCATCGGGGCGGTGCACGGCTACTGCCTGGGAGCGGGCCTCAACCTGGTCCTCATGCGGTGCGACATCCGCATCGCTGCGGAGGGCACCAAGTTTGGTTTGCCGGAGGTGGCCCGTGGCGTGATGGACCTTATCACCCCCTTCGGCTACCAGAACATCCCCACCTGCTTTCTGGCGGAACTATGCTTCACCGCCGATATGGTGGATGCCCAGCGTGCCCTGCACTTTGGCCTCATCAATATGGTCGTGCCCCTGGAGCGCCTTCTCCCTACTGCCCTGGAGATAGCCCAGCGCATCGCCCAGCACTCCCCTCGTGCCCTCCAGATGACCAAGGTCAACCTCCTGCAGGTGATGGCACCGCCGGACCGCGCCTTCCTCACGGAGCAGACCCTCCGGGAGCAGTCCTTCCATTCCCCTGACGCCCAGGAGGGGATGCGTGCCTGGGTGGAGAAGCGCCCGCCCCGCTGGACAGCATAAAGGAGGTGCTGTTATGCCCATCCTTGGCCTCGCCATCGGCACCACCTATCCCCTGAAGGCCGTTGTAGAGGTGGCGGAGGAGGCGGACCGCCGTGGCTACCATTCCCTCTGGTGCACCGAGGGCGCCGGCAAGGACTCCATCACCCAACTCACCGCCTGTGCCCTGCACACCCAGCACATTTTTCTGGGCACCGGTATCGTGAACATCTACAGCCGGACCCCTCTCCTCCTGGCTATGACCGCCTCCGCCCTGCAGGAGGCATCGGATGGGCGTTTTCTCCTGGGCTTGGGCAGTGGACACCAGGAGCCTATCAGCCAGGGGCACGGCGTTCCCTTCGGCCAGCCCTTAAGCCGTATGGAGGACTACCTGGTCATCCTGCGGGGCCTGCTGAAGGGAGAGACGGTCAGCCACGAGGGGAAGGTGGTGCGGGTGAAGGGGGTGCATCTGCCGGTGCCCCCACCCACGCCTCCACGCCTCTTTGTGGCTGCGCTGAGCCCTGGGATGGCCAGCCTGGCGGGTCGTCTGGCCGATGGCGCCCTCTTCTACCTGATGCCCCCCACTTATGTGCGGGAACTCACCAACACCATGCGCCTTTCGGCCCGGGAGAGTGGACGCCTAGAGGGGGATGTGGTCTCCGCCTGTTATATTATGGCCGGGGAGGGCGACCGGGCCGGGGAGGAGACCCTGCGCCGTTCCGTGGCCCGCTACGCCACCCTGCCCTTTTACGCCCGCATGCTGAGGGAGTGCGGTTTCGCCCCCGAGGTGGAGGCGGTGCAGAAGGTGCAGGGCGACCCCCTGCGTATGGCCCAGGCCATCAGCGACAACATGCTGGATGCCCTGACCGTTGCCACCACCGCTGGGTGGATACGGCGGGTAACCGCCTACCGCCAGGCGGGGGTGGACTGGCCCATCCTCTTCCTGATGCCCTCGGGGCCGGAGCCGGGGGAGTCGTTGATGGAGATGGTCCAGCGTTTCGCCGAGGGCCTGACCTAGACGCTACTCCCCGCGGTAGACCTCCTCTCCCATGCGGGATTCCTGCAGGCGCAGGTAGTCCGCCTTGCTGAGGCGGGGGCGGAACCGCTCTTTCACCTCTTTAGCCTTCACCGCCCCGTTGGCCAGGAGGTCTATCACCGTTAGGGCCATGGCTTTGGCGGGGTTGAGCACTGCCAACTCATAGTCGTAGACCAGGTAGTCGTTGCCGTGCCCCGTGCCCCGTGCGCCCCCGGCGTAGGGATGGAGCACGGGCAAAATATGGCTCACATCCCCCATGTCGGTGGAACCGCCGCGGTTGCGGTCTGGGGGATGCACCACCACTCCCTCCTTGCCCACAAGGCGCTGGGCGTTGGCCAGGAAGACCTCCTGCAGGAGGGGGTTGTTCAGGAGGGGCAGGTAGCCGGCGATGGAGGTGATGCGCACCGTTGCCCCCACGGCCAGGGCACCTGCCTTGAAACAACGGTTGGCCTTGGCGTTAGCGCCCTCCAGGGCCTCGTTGGTGCCCGCCCGCACCCTCCACTCCAGACGCACCTCCGCCGGCACCGAACTCACCGCCACCCCCCCGGCCGTCATAATGCCGTGGAAGCGCACGTGGTCCTCGTCCCTCAGCGTCTCCCGTTGGGTATGGAGGGCCATGAGGGCGATGTTGGCTGCGTTGAGGGCGTTGACGCCCTTCCAGGGGGAGGAGCCGGCGTGGGCTGCCCGCCCCAGGAAGGTCACTAACTTGACAATGTGGCCATTGCTGGTGCCCCCCACCGCCAGTTTGCCGTCCTCCGGGGCAGAGGTGGTATGGCACATCATCGCCATATCCACATCGTCAAAGGCACCCAGGCGGATAAACTCCTGCTTTCCTCCGAGGAAGCCTATCTTCCCCTCCTGTCGGAGGCGGTAGCGGAACTCGGCATCAATGAACTCCTCGGCCGGGACGGCGATGACCGCAATGCGCCCGCTCAGGTTTCGGAGCACCTCGGGGTCGGTGAGGCCAATAACCGCTCCCAACAGCATACCCAGTTGGGCGTGGTGCCCGCAGGCGTGGGCAGCGCCGGTGCTCCTGTCGGCATGGGGGTGGTCGGGCACCCGTAGGGAGTCCAGTTCTCCCATCACCGCCACAGTGGGCCCTGGCCCTGCCCCTCCGGGGATATACCCCTTGATGCCTGTAAGGGCGATGCCTGTCTGGTGCGGGATGCCCAGGCGGGCGAGGGCCTGGGAGACCTTCTGGGCGGTCTTTACCTCGGTGTAGCCCGGCTCCGGCTCCTGCAGGACGCTTTTGGCCAGGCCGATGATCTCCTCCCGATGCTGGTCAATGCGCCGAAGGGCACGGGCCTTCAGTTCCTCCACGGTGGGGGACGGCATGGCTCCTCCTTTACCCGTCGTAGGTGCGCTCCGAGAAGAGGGAGCGCATAAACTGCAGGTATTCCGCCTTGCTCATCCGGGGCTTGTGCTTGGCCTTGATCTCCCGGGCCTTGGCGGCTCCGTCGGCCAGGAGGTCAATCACCGTCCAGGCCATGGCCTTGGCGGCGGTGAGGACGGCGTTCTGATAGTCCTGGACCAGGTAGTCGGCCCCGTGGCCGATACCGCTGGCCCCGCCGGCGTAGGGGTGGATAACGGGCATCAGGTGGCTCACATCTCCCATATCGGTAGAGCCCGTGCGATGCCCCAGTTGGCGGTAGTTCTCCTCGCCCACCAGGGCCATGGCGTTGGCCCGGTAGACCTCGGCCAGGTGGGGATCGGTCAGGAGAGGCAGGTAGCCGGGGAGAGTGGTAATGGTAACCTTCCCCCCAACCGCCAGCGCCCCCGCCCGGAGACACCGGTCTACCTTGGTGTTGGCGTCCAGCACCGCCTCCATAGTGCGCCCCCGCACGAAGGTCTCCATGCGCACATCGGCCGGCACGGAACTCACCGCCACGCCCCCTCTGGTGATGATGGGGTGAATGCGCACTGTGTCCTCATCCCGGAAGGTCTCCCGATTGGCGTGGATGGCGGAGAGGGCGATCATGGCGGCGTTGAGGGCGTTGATGCCCATATGGGGCGCCCCGCCGGCGTGGGCCGCACGGCCGTGGAACTGGATGAACTTGGCCACGATGCCGTTGTTGGTCCCGCTCATGGCCAGCCGACCCTCCTCGGGGTTGGAGGTGGTGTGGGTCATCATGGCCATGTCCACATCGTCCAGTTCCCCCAGGCGGATGAACTCGGGCTTGCCTCCCAGGAACTCCACCTTGCCCTGCTGGCGCAAGGCGTTGCGCCACTCAATCTCGATATACTCCTCAGCCGGCACGGCGATGAAGGCCACCCGCCCTGCGAGGGCGGGGAGCACCCCTGGGGCCAACAGCCCCACCACCACCCCCATCAGCATGCCCAGTTGGGCGTGGTGCCCGCAGGCGTGGGCAGCGCCCGTCTGGGGGTCGGCCTTGGGGTGCTGGGGCACGATAAGGGAATCTAACTCCCCCAGCACCGCCACCGTGGGGCCGGGGGAGCCGCCCGCCACCACTGCCTTGATGCCGGTGAGGGCGATGCCTGTCTTTGGGGCGAGGCCCAGGGAGCGCATGAACTCCTCTACCTTGCGGGCGGTGCGCACCTCCTTGAAACCCGGCTCTGGGTGCTCCAAGATATCCTGGGCGAAGGCGATAAGGCGGTCGCCCGCGCGGTCAATGGCTTCTCCGGCGATGCGCTTCAGGTCGTCTCGGCTTGTCATAACATCCCCCTTTTGGCTTCAGGGGGATTGTAGCAAGGGGTTCGTGATGAGGCAAGGTGGTATCCCAGGTGGGGAGGCACAGGGATGCGTATCGTGATAGCGCCCCAGGCCTTCAAGGGGAGTGTGCGGGCGCTGGCGGCTGCCCAGGCCCTGGAGCGGGGGTGGAAGCGGGTCTTCCCCCAGGATGAGTGTGTCCTGGTGCCCGTGGCCGACGGGGGCGACGGCACCCTGGAGGCCCTGGTCTCCGCCACCGGGGGGCATTACGAGGAGGCCCGGGTAACCGGCCCTCTGGGTGAAAGGGTAGTTGCCCGCTGGGGCGTGCTGGGGGATGGCCAAACGGCGGTGCTGGAGACCGCCCAGGCGTGTGGGCTGGCGCTGGTGCCCCCGGACAGGCGGGACCCCCGTTTCACTACCACCTACGGTGTGGGGGAACTCTTCCGCCACGCATTGGACAAAGGCTTCCGACGGTTCATCGTAGGCATTGGGGGGAGCGCCACCAACGACGGTGGGGCGGGGATGGCCCAGGCCCTGGGCATCCGCCTCCTGGACGCTCAGGGGAACGCCCTGCCCTGGGGCGGGGAGGCCCTCCTCCGCCTGGAGCGCATTGACCCCTCCGGGCGGGACCCCCGTATTGCTGACAGCCGGATCGTCGTGGCGGTGGATGTTACCAACCCCCTCTGTGGCCCCCAGGGGGCCTCTGCGGTCTACGGCCCCCAGAAGGGGGCCACTCCCGACATGGTGTCTCTGTTGGAGCGTGCCCTGGCTCGCTTTGCCCAGGTGGTGCGCCGAGACCTGGGAAAAGAGGTGGCCGACCTCCCCGGCGCCGGGGCAGCGGGTGGCATGGGAGCCGGCCTTGTCGCCTTCCTGGACGCCCACCTGGAATGGGGGGCAGATATCGTCCTGGACGCCATCGGCTTTGAGGAGCGCCTGCAGGGGGCCGACCTGGTGCTGGTGGGGGAGGGGCAACTGGACTTCCAGACGGTCTACAATAAAGCCCCCTCGGCCGTCGCCCGACGGGCCAAAGCCAGGGGCATCCCCGTTATCGCCATTGTGGGGGGCTTGGGGAAAGACTACTGGCAAGCCTACTCCGCCGGCATTGACGCCGTTGTGCCCATCACGCCTGGCCCCCTGTCGCTGGAAGACGCTATGCGCCGTGGAGAGGAACTGCTGTCCGACGCTGCCGAGCGCACCGCCCGCCTGTTGGCGGTGGGGAGGCGTCTCCCCTGACCCCTGCCCTGGCCGTTCCTTGCGGGGCCTTCCCCCCTCTTTTAGAATGGAAAGTGAGGGAGGGAGAGCGGTGTTCCAGAAGTATGTCTTGGGCAATGGGTTGCGTATCATCGTTTGCCCCATGCCTCATACCCGCTCCGTTACCGTTGCGTTCTTCATCGGGGCAGGCTCCCGGTATGAGCCGGACGAACTGGGAGGCGCTTTCCATTTCGCCGAGCACATGCTCTTCAAGGGCACCCAGCGCCGTCCTACCGCCCGCCACATCAGCGAGGCCATTGAAGGAGTAGGCGGTTTCATGAACGGGAGCACCGACCGGGAGACCACTATCTACTGGGTGAAGGTGGCCCGTCCCCATTTCTCCCACGCCCTGGACGTGCTGACGGACATGCTTCTCAACAGCGTCTTCCCTCCGGAGGAGATGGAAAAGGAACGGCGGGTTATCTTGGAGGAACTGGCCGCCAGCAGGGACCACCCGGACGAGTTGGCCCACTTGCTCCTGGATTCCGCTATGTGGCCCAACCACCCTATGGGGCGGGATGTGGGGGGCACCCCCGAATCGGTGGCGTCCCTAACCCGCCAAGCCCTGCTGGACACCGTTGCCCGCCACTACCTCGCCGGGAATACGGTGTGCGTCGTGGCCGGAGCCGTGGAGGTGCCGGAGGCGGTGGAGGCGGTGGCCTCGCTGGTGCAGAGGTGGCCGAAGGGCAACGGGGTCTCCTACCTGCCCATTCAGGATGGGCAGGCGGGACCCCAGGTGCGCCTGGAACGGCGCACGACCGAGCAGGCCCATATGGTCTTGGGCCTCCCCGCCTTGCCGGTGGGCCATCCCGACCGCTATGCCCTGGACATGCTCAGTGTGGTCCTGGGAGAGGGGACCAGCAGTCGCCTCTTCCTGGAGCTGCGAGAGAGGCGGGGGCTGGTCTACGATGTCTGCAGCGCCGTAGCCTTCTATCAGGACTGTGGAACCTGGACTATCTCCCTGGGTGTGGACCCTCCCAAGGGGGAAGAGGCTCTTCGGGTGGTGGTGGAGGAGTTGTGGCGCCTGCGGGAAGGGGTCTCCCCGGGGGAGATGCACAAGGCTAGGGAAATAGTGAAGGGGCGTATCCTCCTACGGATGGAGGACACCCGTGCTGTTGCCTTCTGGGCTGGGGCGCAGGAGACCCTGCTCGGGCGGGTGCTTACACCCGAGGAGATGGTGCAGAGGGTGGAGGCGGTTACCCCCGAAGACCTCCGCCGGGTCGCTCAGGCCCTTATCCAGCCCCAGCGCCTCACCCTGGCCATCGTTGGCCCCTACAGGAGCGAGCGCCGTTTCCTGCGCCTTCTGGAGGGGTAAGCGCCCCCAAGGGGGTGCCCTTCCCTCTATGCGTGCCCACAAGAGGAACCGGGCAGAGCGATACCTGGTTTCCGAGGGAGTGCCCTATGGCCGACTGGAAACGCATCCTGCGCAAAATAGACGACTACCGTTGGGAACTGCCCGCCTCCTATAAAGAGGGCATGCGGGTTCCCGGTATCATCTTCGCCGATGAGAAGATGCTGGAGGACATCGCCAAGGACCAGGCCGTGGAGCAGGTGGCCAATGTGGCCTTCCTGCCGGGCATCGTTTACGCCTCCCTGGCCATGCCCGATATCCACTGGGGCTATGGCTTCGCCGTGGGCGGGGTGGCAGCGACGGACGCCGAAGGGGAGGGGGTCATATCGCCCGGGGGCGTGGGCTTTGACATCAACTGTGGGGTGCGGTTTTTGCGCACGGACCTGACCGAGGCGGAGGTGCGCCCCGTCCTGGACCGCCTGGTGGACACCCTTTACGAGCGCATCCCCACCGGCGTGGGAGCCGAGGGGCGTCTGCGCTTGCGGGGGCAAGAGATAGATGAGGTGATGGTCAAGGGGGCACGCTGGGCAGTGGAGCACGGCTACGGCCATCCCGACGACTTGGAGGTCTGCGAAGAGGGGGGGTGCATCGCCGGGGCAGACCCCTCGGCCGTTGGCCCTCGCCCCCGGGAGCGGGGTGCCAACCAACTGGGCACCCTGGGCTCCGGCAACCACTTCTTGGAGGTGGAGGTGGTGGACGAAATCTACGACCCCCGTGTGGCCCACCTCTTCGGTATTGAGCGGGTGGGGCAGGTAACGGTGCTTTTCCACTGCGGCTCCCGTGGCTTCGGCCACCAGGTGTGCGACGACTACCTGAAGGTGATGGACAAGGCCATGCGCACCTACCGTATCACCCTGCCTGACAGGCAACTGGCCTGCGCCCCCCTCCAGTCCCTGGAAGGGCAGAACTATCTCTCCGCCATGCGGTGCGCTGCGAACTTCGCATGGGCCAACCGCCAGGTCATTGCCCATTGGGTGCGGGAGTCCTTTGAAAAGGTCTTCGGCAAGCCCTGGGAGTCCCTGGGGATGCGGCAGGTGTATGATGTGGCCCACAACATCGCCAAGATAGAGGAGCACACCGTCAACGGACGGCGCATGCGCCTCTGCGTGCACCGCAAGGGGGCTACCCGCTCCTTCCCCCCGGGCCATCCCCACGTGCCCGCCCGCTATCGGGAGGTGGGCCAGCCGGTCATCATCCCGGGCGATATGGGGCGTTACTCTTTCCTGTGCGTCGGCTCTCCCCGTGCGATGGAGGTGAGTTTCGGCACCACCTGCCATGGGGCAGGGCGTCGGGAGAGTCGGGCGGCTGCCAAGCGCCTGCTGAAGGGGCACGACATCCGCCAGGAACTACGCCAGCGGGGCATCCTCGTGCGGGCCGAATCCTGGGCATCTTTGGCGGAGGAGGCGTCTCTGGCCTACAAGGATGTGGCCGACGTGGTGGAGGTGTGCCACCGGGCGGGGCTGGCCTCCAAGGTGGCACGGATGCGCCCTATCGGGGTTACCAAAGGCTAGGGGGGCACGGCTTATCCCTATGGGCAGTGCACCTGTGAAGGGGGATAGATATGGCCTACGGCGTTGTGGTAAAGCCGGGGCAGGGGGGTGTGCGGGTGGAGATAGGTTGTCCTCACCAGCACGGGGTGCTGTATGCGGTGCGGGGCACATCCTCGTGGGTGTGTGGGGATGACCTTCTACACGCCCATGCCCTGGCAGGCTTTCTGCGGGAGTTGGTGCGCCTGGAGAACCCCGCTGTGGACGCCCTGATGCAGAAGTGGGGGCTATATTATCGGGAACTGCCTCTAGAGGAGGGTAGGCCCTCGCCTGGCTAACTAGCCGGCCGGGGCGGGAGCGGGGCCTTCCGAGGCGGGTTTCGGTTTGGGCGGTGCCGGGAGGGTGCCCAACGCAGGGGCGGGCACCGTGGCAGGCTC
>BEHZ01000057.1 GCA_002923335.1 bacterium HR23
TCAGACCCTGGGCCTCCCCGACCGTGGTCTGCTGAAGGACGGCTTCTACGCCGACCTGGTGGTCTTTGACCCTCAAAAGGTGCGTGCCCTTGCGACCCTGGATAACCCCACCGAGCCACCTCTCGGCGTGGAGTTAGTGGTGGTCAACGGCAAGGTGGTGGTGGAGCAAGGGAGGCACACGGGGGTCTTTCCGGGACGGGCACTGCGCCATCAGCGGTAGGGGGCTAGGGTTACCCGAGACGCCTCCACCGGTGTGGGGGCCAATAGACCAGCCACGCCCGCCCCAGAATGGTTTCCCGAGGCACAGGGCCAAAAGTCCGGCTGTCTTGGCTGAAGGCGTCTGCCTCCCCCACCAGGAAGTATTCCCCCTCCCCCATGCGCCAGGTGCGCACCAGAGGGGTAGGGGGTGGAACACCTCCCTCCAGCCGGTGCACCAGGCCATCGGCATCCTGGCCCAGGTAGTCGCCGGGGACACCCGCCACCCGCTTCAGCAGGAGACGGTGGGGGTCCTGAGGGTCTCGGGCCAGCACCACCTCGCCTCTCCGGGGCGGGTGGGAGCGGTAGGCGGAGGTGTCTACCAACAGGTAGTCGCCGGGCAGGAGGGTGGGAGCCATGCTCCACCCTCGCACCACCACCCGGCGGGCGCTAAGGAAGGCGACCATGCGTCCCAGCCAGCCTCTGGGCAACTACCCACCCCTCGGTTGGGATGCAAGCGTTCGGCGTGGGGCGATACGCCTACCCCTCCAGCGCCCCCCGGTAGTGGGCGATACGGGGAGGTTCCCCCCGCTTCCAGTGCACCGCGACCAGGTCTATGCGCCAGTCGCCGGCGAAGCCCATGTCTTGCACCACCTGTTGGGCTGCCATAAGCAGGTGCTGGCGCTTGCGCCTCCCCAGGGACTCTTCGGGGGTGCCGAAGGCTGTGCTCCGTCGGCTCCGCACCTCTACCAGCACCAGGGCGGGGCCATCCCACATCACCAGGTCAATTTCCCCCCACGGGGTGCGGTAGTTGGTGGCGCAGGTGCGCCACCCTTGCCCTTCCAGGTAGGCGCGCGCCACTGCTTCGCTCCGCCGTCCCAGGGACGCCCGTGCGCCCGTCATATTCGCCCTCCCTTCCCGGCTACCTTTTGCACAGGGGCGAAGGTGCGCCGATGCGCCGGCGACGGCCCCAGGCGGCGCAGGGCCTCCTGATGCTCAGGTGTTGGGTAGCCCTTGTGCCGCCGGAAGCCGTAACCGGGATAGCGGGCGTCCAGCGCCTCCATGAAGGCGTCCCGCTCCACCTTAGCGATGATAGAGGCGCAAGCGATGGAAAGGGAGAGGCGGTCGCCGTGCACCAGGGGGGTGCAGGGCATGCCCGGTATGGCGAGGGCGTCCACCAGGAGGGCCTCGGGGCAGAAGGGAAGGCACTCCACCGCCCTCTGCATGGCCAGGGTGGTAGCGGGGACGATGCCCAGGCTGTCAATCTCCTGGGGAGTGGCCATCCCCACCCCCACGGCCAGAGCGCTCGCCCGAATAAGGGGGGCAAGAGATGCCCGCCGCGCAGGGGAGAGGCGCTTGCTGTCGTCCACCAGGGGGAGCCAGGGGGCGGTGAACCCGGGGGGGAAGACCACAGCGGATGCCACCACCGGCCCGGCCAGTGGCCCCCGCCCCGCCTCATCCACCCCTGCCACCAAACGCACTCCCCTCCGCCAGAGTCCCTCCTCCCAGGCGAAGGTCGGGCGGTGAGAGGGCACGACGGCCTCCCTGTTACCGGGCCTGGGTCGCCTGATATAGCCCCTTCAAGTAGTCGATCTGGCCCTGGTGCTCCGCTTCGTGGTGGCTGGCCTGGTAAAGGTAGTAGGCAATGGTGAACTGAGGACGGTCGGGGCGGGGGGCATAGTCCAAGCGGGAGAGGTCCAGGGCATCCAGCACACGCAGAGCGCTCTGACGCACTTGCTCCCCATAACGCAGGAGCGTGTCCACGGGGGGTGTGTTCCACGCCTCCACATCGGCGGAGGTCCAGGAGTTGCCCGTCGTCCAGATGGGGTCAACCCCTGGCGGGTGGGGGGGAAGGGGGATGTGGCGCTCCCAGCCCTCCTTCTCCCACACCTCCCCGGAGCCGGAAAGCCACCGGTGGAAGTAGCGGTCCTCCACACGGAAGATATGGAAGAGGAGGAAGGCGATGGAGTTGGCCCCCGGATAGGGGCGCCAGCGGGCCTGGGGTTCCGAAACGCCCTGGACGGCGTTCAGGGTGCGCTGGCGGGTCCGCACCAAGGAGGTGCGGACAAACTGGCGCAGGTCCATAGCGCCTCCTGCGGTGTAGGCTGTGTTATTCTACTGTAGCACAAAGAGGCGCAAGGGCTACCCCACCCCTGCCACACGCTCCTGGGGAGCGCGCGCCGCGGATGTGTCATTGGCCTGGGGGCCGGCGATGAAGCCCCCGCCCAGCACCCGATCCCCCTCGTAGAAGACCACCGCCTGGCCGGGGGTGATGGCCCGCTGGGGCTGGTGGAAGCGCACATAGGCAGTGTGGGGGCCGGTGGGCACCACGGTGGCGTCCACCGCCGGCGCCCTGTAGCGCACCTTCACCTGGACCTGTGCAGGCCCGTCAGGCGCCCCCTCCACCCAGTTCACCCCTTCCGCCACTAGGCCATCCTGGTAGAGGGCCTCCTCCGGCCCCACGATGACCCGGGCTGTCGGGGCGTCAATGGCGACCACATACATCGGCTGGTGGTTGGCGACGCCCAGCCCTCGGCGCTGGCCTACGGTGAAGAACTCCACCCCATTATGACGCCCCAGCACCTTCCCCTGGAGGTCCACGACTTCGCCGGGGCGTCCTCCCCCCTGCTGGCGCAGAAATGCCCGGTAATCGCCCGACAGGACGAAGCAGATCTCCTGACTATCGGGCTTGCGGGCCACCGGCAGGCCGGCCTGCTCGGCCATGGCACGCACCTGGGCCTTGCTATACCAGCCGATGGGCAGAAGAAGGCGTCTCAACTGCTCCTGCCCCAGCCCGAAGAGCACATAGGACTGGTCCTTGGCCTCGTCCCCGCCCTTGAGCAAAGAGTAGCGGTTGTTGCGCTCTACCACACGGGCATAGTGGCCGGTGGCGATGTAGTCGGCTCCCCATGCCAGCGCCCGCCGAAGGAGGAACTCAAACTTGATGCGGTCGTTGCAGGCGATGCAGGGATTAGGGGTGCGCCCCCGCCGGTATTCCTGGACGAAGTAGCCTATTACAAAGGTGCGGAACTCCCGCTCGGCGTTCACCACATAGTGGGGAATGCCCAAAGCGTGGCACACTCGGCGGGCGTCGTCCACATCCTCCAGGGAGCAACAGGAGCGGTGCAGGGGTGCGGCGGTGGGGCGGTAGAGGGTAAACAGGCGCAACGTTACCCCCACTACCTGGTAGCCCGCCTCTTTCAGCAGGAGGGCGCAGACCGAAGAGTCCACCCCCCCGCTCATGGCAACAATCACCCGCTTCTGGGACACAGCCATCCCTCCCCTTCTCAGCATAACATAGAGGATGGACGGCGCCTACGGGACGGGGGTGGCGGTATACTGGTGCCAGGTGCCCCTTGCCGCGTTGGCCACCGTCTCCACGAGGTCCCCAATGGTTACCCCATCCTCATGGGAGACCTGGCATCGGCCCGAACGCCAGTCCACCTCCACCCGGACAACCCCGGGGAGGCGACGCAGTGCATCGGCTACCCTTTTCCCACACAGGTCGCAGGTCAACCCTTCAATGCGGAGGACTGTTGTCTGTGCCATGCGCGCCTCCTGCCTTCCGTTTCTTTCGCAAGCCGGGCAGTAGGGCGAAGAGTAAAGGTAGCCCACAACACGTCGCCAGGCCTGCTACAAGCAACGCCCAGTTTGGCATGGCCGAGTCTCCTTTTTAGGGGACCCTGGCCGAGTCCTTTCGGAGCAGGTCCTGCACCAGGGAAGCGAGTTGTGCCTCCGTAAGGGGGCCAACCCACCTTCGGTATATTTGGCCGTCCCGTGTAATGAAATATGTGGAGGGGAGGGCCTGCACCCCCAGGGCGACGACGCTGTCTATGTCTGGGGCAGGGGCCGCGGGATAGGTGATCCCCAGACGGCGCAACTCCCGTCGGGAATCCTCGGGGCCTCCAAAACCCACGAACCGCCCCACATCCAACCCGAAGAACAACACCTCACCCTTGTATGCCTTCCAGACCTTTTCAAACCCCGGCATCTCCGCTGAGCACGGGGCACAGTTAGAGGCCCAGAAGTTGAGCACCATCGGCTGTCGTCCCAGGAGGTCGTGGAAGGTGAGGCGTTTGCTCCCAAGGATGTCGCCTCCCTGGTAGAGGTCAAGAGGGAAGTTGGGGAGGGGCGTAGTTGCCTTCCCTGGGCTAGCGGGACGGGGGGACTGGTAAGAGGGAGGGGCAGAGGGCGCCTGCCGGCACCCTAAGACCAGGGCGAGGGTAAGGGCCAGCAGGGCCAGCACCCCCACACCTCGCAGCACAACGAAGACCTCTGCGCGTTTACTCCACACAGCACGCCATCACCGATACATCACGGGTAAAGGCCTGGGCCACCCGCTTGATCCCTTCGCTGAGCGTGGGGAAAACAAAGAGGGTATCCACAATGTCGTCTACCGTGAGGCCATATTTCACGGCGAAGGTGGCGGCGTGGACCAGGTCGGCGGCGTGGGGTGCAACGATGTGCACCCCCAAGACCTTGCTATTGCGGGGGTGGATGACCATTTTGAACAGACCCCTGGTCTCCTTGATGGCCAGGGCCTTGGGGAGGGTCTCCAGGCGCACGGTTCGGCAGGCGCAGGCGTGGAAACGCCTCATCACCTCCTCCTCGGTGAGCCCCACCGAGGCCACCTGGGGGTTGGTAAAGACTGCCTGGGGCACATGGTCGTAGTTGAGGGTGCGCACGGGGGTGGTGAGGGCATTCTCCGCTGCCAGCGCCCCTTCTTTCGCTGCCACCGTCTCCAGGGGCATCTTGCCTATGCAATCCCCGGCCGCGAAGATGTCCGGGTTGTCGGTCTGGTAGTAAGGGTTCACCAGGATAAAGCCGCTGCGGTCGGTCTTCACCCCCACCGCTTCCAGGCCGAGGTCGGCGGTATTGGGGCGGATACCGGCTGCCAGGAGAATCTCGTCAGTGGGGATTTCCTCTGTGCTGGGTGCCGGGGAGCGCCCTCTCCTGGTGCTCTGTCCCCCACGGATGGTTACCACTTTCTTGCCGTTGCGTTTCTCCACTTTCTCCACTACGATACCCACACGAAACTCTATCCCCTCCCCTTCCAGGCACCTCTGCAACTCCCACGCCACCTCCGGATCGTGGCGAGGGAGAATGTGGTCCATCGCCTCCAATACGGTAACCTTGGTGCCGAAGTGGGCAAACATCTGGGCAAACTCCAGACCCAGGGGACCTCCGCCGATAACCACCAGGGAGGAGGGGAGTTCCTGCAGGGCCATCGCGGAGCGGTTGTCCACATACCCCGCCTCCTCCAGGCCGGGGATGGGCAGGGGTTTGGGCGACGCCCCCGTAGCGATAAGGATTTTGCGCCCTTCGTAGACCTGACCGTTGGCCTCAACCTGATGTGGCCCCACCAGGCGGGCCTTTCCCTCCACATAGGTAACCGTCCCCAGGGCTTTCAGCACGTCCCTATAGTTCGCCTGGCGGGCCTGGGCGATGATTTCTTCCTTCTCCTGGATAGCAGTCGGGAAATCAAAACGGGGGCGGTGGCCGTCTTGGATGGCGCGAAAGCGAGGGCGCTGGGGATAGAAGAACTCGTCCCCCACGGTCAGCAAGTGCTTGCTGGGCAGGCACCCTACATTGACGCAGGTGCCACCTATGGGGAGTCCGGCGTTGACCATGAGCGCGGTTTTCCCCGTGTCGGCCGCTTTCGTGGCAGCCGCAAAGGCAGCCGCCCCTCCACCTATGATGAGCAGATCGTAAAAGCCCATAGTTTACCTCCTCTCTGCTACAATGCTAAACGACAAGGGGGAAGCCATACCGTCTCCTGGGGAACACAAGCGCCATTCCTGAGGAAGGCATGACAGGTTGGCCCACCACCGGCCCTCTGGACGTGGCGGAACTGCTTCAGGGCCTCCCCGAGGGAGATGCGGAGGCGGTTCTGCGTATGACGCACGACCGTGCCTATCCTCCCGGGGCTCGTATCTTCGGGATGGGTGAGCGCCAGCGGGGGCTGTATCTGGTGAAGAGGGGTGTGGTGGAGGAGTTCCGCCTTACAGAGGAGGGCGTTCGCCTACCTATCCATCGGGTCGGGCCGGGCCAGTTCCTGGCTTTGGCCTCTTGGGGAGGCAACTATTGTTGTTTCGCCGAAGCCCTGGAGGAGAGCGTGGTGGGCTTCCTCTCTTTCCAGACGCTGGAGGGCATCTGCGCCCGCTACCCCCGGGTGGCGGTGAACCTGGTAACCGTGCTCACCCGACGGTTAGGGGCGCTGGAGGAGCGTCTGGAACTGCTCACCAGCCGTGGTCTGCGGAAGCGGGTAGTCGGCATGCTCTTGCTCCTGTCGGCTATCCACGGCTCCCGTCTGGAGCACCTCACCCACCAGGCCCTGGCGGAATGGGCGGCGGGGAGCCGGCCGAAGGTCAGCGCCATCTTGGAGGATTTGCAGAAGCGTGGGCTTGTGCGGCTGGGGCGTGGGCATATAGAGGTGCTGGCGCCGCACGCCCTTCAGCGATGGGCGGAAGAGGGATGAGGGCCGAGCGGCCTTTTCTCCCAGCAGGAACCCCCGGCTTCCCCCGTCCGTTTTCCCTTAGAGAGGAGATGGCATGTCCCTTAGGCGCTCTCTGGTTTTGCTGATGGCTCTGCTCTTGGCCCTGGGATGGACACCCCGCCCCCAACAGCCCCCCGGGGTAACGCTGACGGTCAGCCGGGGGTGGGTATCCTCCCTGAGCGGGGACGCCAACGCCCAGTTCACCGTTACCGTCCGCTCCCCAGCGGACAACCGGCGCTCCGATGTCCAGGACGCTATTGGCGTCCTGGTGCGCAACCTGGACCTGGGTCTGCAGTGGACGGTGGTTGCTCCCGAGACTGGCCCCGATACGGGCCTCTTTCTGGCGACGGTAACGGTGCGCAACCGGTTGTCCGGCCTGCAGCCGGGGGAGGTGGGAGGCTTCCACCTGAACACCCTGGAAGTCTCCTATCCTGGGGCGCCCACGACACGGGTGCGTGTAGACGACCAGCCGCCCATTGTGCGGGTCCTCTCCCCCCAGCCGGGGGCGGTGCTCCGTCCGGGCGAGGTAACCCTGGTGGTGGAGGTTACCGACGCCCTTTCCGGTTTCCCTGGAGAGGCGGAGGCCCTGCAGGCCAATGCCCTGCGGAACCAGCCGGGCTTCGTTACCCTGGAGGTGGGCGCCCAGCCGTTCCGCCCCTCGGCCCTGGCCCTGGAGCGCATCCCCCAGGGGTGGCGGGTGCGCCTTACCCTCTTCATCGGAGGGCCGGGCTCGGTGGTGCGCCTCCCCTGGAGTGTGGTGGCGGTGGACCTGGCGGGGAATCGCGGCGGGCCGGTTGAGGCCTTGCGGAGCATCAGCACTGCCGATGGCTCCCCCGATGGCCTGTCGCTGGTGGATGCCAACTGGGTGGGCACCCGAAGCGACTATTGGGTAGGACGGCAGGTGCAGGTGCTCACCGGCCCCGCACGAGGGCAGGTGCGCACCGTCGCCTCCTTCAACCCTCAGGAGGGCCGTCTGGTCGTCAACGAACCGTTTGTTGACCCTGCAGGGCGTCCTATCCCCATCGCTTCGGGCGTCCTCTACGAGTTCATTCAGACCCTCCTCCTGTCGGTGGATGGCGTGCCCCCGGTGCTGGTCTCTGCCGAGACGGGCTCCTGGTGGGACCCCACCGCTCCGCCCGGCCAGCGCCTCAAGCGCCAGGCCGACGCCCGTCGGAACAGCATCCGCCTCACCTTCTCCGACGACAGTGGGCTGGAGGAAGCCAGCATCGTCCCCCGCATCTTTCGGGTGGGAGGGGAAACGCCCATAGGCGTGCAAGTGGTGGACATCCGCAACGAGTCTCTTCCTACGCCCCAGCGCCTGCGCCCGCTAGATGTCTTCCTGACCCTTTCCCGTCCCCTTCCGTCGGATGCCCTGCCGGTGGTGGCTATCGCCGAAGGCATCAAGGACAAGGCGGGGAATACCGCCCCCTCCGGCCAGGTGGTGGCCAACGACGGTATCGGCCCGGGCCTCACCGTGACGGTGGACAAGACTCTGACGCGCGATAGCGTTACGGTGCGGGTGGTGGCCGACGAGCCTCTGCGGAGCGCCCCGCAACTGGTGCTGGGCGCACAGCAGGATGAGGCGGGGCGGGTGGCCCCCTCAGCCCCCCTGGCCATGACCCCGGCCGGAGGCGGGGCCTACACCCTTCAGGTCTCCGGGAGCGCCCACCCCCTGGGCAACGCCGTCCCCCAAAGGGTGAATGTGCTGGTGCAGGCGGTAGACCTCTCCGGCAACCCCGGGCAGGCGGGCACCGCCTCCACCGTTGGCCTCTCCTCCATTACCTACGAGTATGACCCGGTGCTCAACGGGGGGAAGGAGCCGATAGTCAAGGTGGGGGATATCCCCCTGGAAAGCGGTCTACTCCCCTCCGTGGATGTAACGGACCCCCTGTTCATCACCGTTGACTGGTCGGCGGAGGGACAGGAATACCCGGGCGACACCCACGCTCGTGTGGAGATGTTCGCCGTGGATGTGCGCCTGGGGGATACGCCTGTGTCCTCCGCCCTGAGCACCCAGGACGGCCGACGCTATCTGGTGGTGCTGGCCAACCCCCAGCCGGGCGACTACCTTATCTCCTTTAGCGGGCGGGACGAGGTGGGGAACCAGTCCCTGTCCCCCGGCGGGCCGGAGATAACGGTTTTCCGGCGCGTTTTCCGCCTGCAGGCACCCAGTCCCTTCACCATTCCCCTGACGCCAGGCTGGAACATTATCAGCCTGCCCTTTGCGCCGGCCACCCGTGCCGTCAACTCCCTGCTGGCGGATACCGATGTGGACATGGTGATGACCTGGGACGGCGTCTCCGGCGCCTTCCTGGTGGCACGGCGCAACCCCTCCACCCGCCTCTTTGAAGGGGATATCTCCAGCCTTGAAGTGGGGCGAGGTTACTACCTGCGCTCCACATCCTTCCGCCCCCTGCGCCTCACGCCGGCCGGTGGCGGGGCGGGCGCCCCTGCCCCTCAGCCCCCCGGTCCCCTTGTTCTGCGCCCCGGCTGGAATCTCATCGGCATTGTGAGCACCGCCCGGCCCACGCCCTTGTCCCTGCCCGCCGATGCCTACTTCGCCACTCTGCGCACCCCAGCGGGCACCCCTTCCTGGAGCCGTGCCTACTGGTATGACGGCGTTACCCAGACATGGCTCTCCATTACGCCGGGGCAGGTGTGGTCGGCGGGAAGCACCCATCCCTGCACGGGAGGGGTGCTGTCGGCGCCCCAGCCTGCCGAGGTGTGTGTGGGGAAGGGCTACTGGGTATATGTAACCCAGGAAGGGGTGCTGGTGCCCTAGGGGGCGCTATGCCCCCCGCAGGCGGGGGTCCAGCACATCCCGCAGGGCATCGCCGAACAGGTTGAAACCGTATACCACCAGGGAGAGGGCCAGCCCAGGGAAGACCGCCAT
>BEHZ01000058.1 GCA_002923335.1 bacterium HR23
GTGACGGGGGCGCGGGGGCATTTCCTCCCCCTCTTACTAGGGGCTATGGCCCTGCCGGCCACCCTTATAGTGGTGCGCCGTTGGCCCACGGGGCGCATGTGGCTGGACCGGCTCCTAGTGCGTCTGCCCGTGGTAGGCCCTCTGGTTATGGCCGGGGAACTCTCCCGCTTCGCCCGAACAGTGTCCATGCTCCTGGAGGCAGGGGTGCCTCTGGCCACCGCCCTGCGCCTGGGGAGGGAGGGGTGTCGCAACCTGGCCCTGCGCAACGCCTTCGCCGATGCGGAAGAGGGGTTGATAGGGGGGCGGGGCCTCACCCCCTCTCTCAAGCGCCACCCCCTTCTCCCCACTCTTTTTGTGGAACTGGTGCTCATCGGGGAGGAGAGCAATGCCCTGCACCGCACCCTCGCCGATGCGGGGCAGGTCTACCAGAAGCAGTTGGAAGAGCGCCTCAACAGCCTTATCGGGCTGTTGGAGCCTCTGTCCACCATTGGGGTGGGGGCCATTGTGGGCCTTATCGCCTTCTCCATGTTCACTCCTATTTACTCGGGCCTGGGAAGCCTACGGTAAGGGCAGATGGGTAAAAGGCTGTTCTCCTTTGGGCAACGCCTGCGCCCCCTGGGGTTATGGGGAGTGGTGGTGCTGGGGCTAACGGCGGGCCTGGTGGCCTACAACGCCGGCATAGGGGTGCGCTGGTGGAGCGCCTCTCGGCAGGTGGCCCTCCTGGCTCCCCAGGTGCGTCAGGGGATGGTGGTGCCTCCCATCAACTCCCAGGGCAAGGAACAGAGCCTGGCCCAGCGGGAACGCCAGTGGGATGATACCCGCCGGCCCTTTATGCTCTCCACGGCAGAAGAGATAGTCGGACGGATAGTAGAGGCGTCCCAGGAGGCAGGGATACGCCTCACCGCCATCACCCTGGGGGACCCCCAAAGCAAGGCAGTGGAGGGCGTCCGGTATCAGGTCCAGCCGGTGAGCCTGGGGGTGCAAGGGGATGAGGAGTCCCTCCTGGCTTTTCTGGCGATACTGGGGGAGCGCCTGCCCACCTCTGGTGCCTTTACCCTTTCCTTGGCGGACCTGGCCCAGTCCCCCTCTGCCCAGGTGCAACTGCAGGTCTACCTTTCTCCCCAGCCGGTGTCGGCGAAAGGGGGCCAGTAGTGGCCGTCTCTGAGGGGGTGCGCCGGGCCTTCACTCTTGTAAGGAGAGGGTGGGGCATTGCCCGTCGGCGTCTGTCCACCGTGCATCGGGCGTGGGGCAAGGCCAAGCGTTGGGTGGGGCGTCTCTTTGGGCGCACCACCATCACCATGAACCCCGAAGGGAACGCTCTTCAGGTGGTCGCCCTCAAGGGGGGTGAGGTGCTCCGGTGGGCGACGGTGCCCCTGGATGGGAACACCCCCCAAGGGGTGCGGAGCGTCTTGGGGGGGTGGGGGATGCGTGGGGGGCGCGTTGTCAGTGCTTTGCCTTTGTGCACTGCCCTTGTGCGCCCTCTACCACTCCCTCGGGTGCCGCGCAAGCATCTCTCCCAGGTGGTGCTGGCCGAGGCGCCGGAGGCCTTCCCCTTCTCCCCCGGGGAGGTGGACCTGGCGTGGACCTCCATGCGCAACGGTGGGGGGGAGGGGGTATTGGCCGTGGCGGTCCCCAAAGACGCCGTGGATAGCGTCGTGGCGATGCTCCAGCAGTGGGGGATTCGCCCCAAGGCCCTTTACCCCAAGGAGGTGGCCCTTTCTGCCCTCGTGCCCCACGGGTTGGTGGTCTACCTGGGGGGGGAAGACACCGCCCTGCTCCTGGCGCTGGAGGGCATAGCCAGGGTGGTCTATCGTGTGCCCCTGGCGAGGGAAGGGGATGGGGAACGGGAGGCGGTGCTCCTGGCGTCTTCCATTGAACAGGTCCTGGCCTACGGGCGGGGGATGGGATGGACCAAGGGGGGACAGCCCCTGCCCATTGTCCTCGCGGGCAACCCGGAGCGGGGAGCACGCCTGGCCCCCCTCCTGGAGAGACACCTGGGGCGACCTCTGGAGCGTTTGGCGGTCTCTCTGCCCCGCCCACCCAACTTCCCTATAGAGGCGTATGCGGTGAACCTGGGCCTCGCCCTGGCCGACCGGCCGGAGCGAGGGGGGCTTGTGGCCCCCAACCTGCTTCCCTCACGCCACCGACCTCGCCCTGTGTCCCTTCCCCTGCTGGTGGGTCTGTGCGCTGTGGTGGTGCTGGCGCCCCTGGCCGTGTGGGGCACGAGCAGGGCAGAGGAACGGGTGGGTGAGGCGTCTCGCCTCTCGGCACGGCTGGAGGAGGTCCGCAACCAGGAGCGCCTTCGGCGTCTCGCCCTGGCTCAGTCCACTGCCTTGGAGCGCCAGGCCCAGGGGCTGGAGAGCGTCATAACGGCCGTCCAGGGCCACCTGGGGCGTCTGCGCCAGGAGCGGGAAGACCTGGGGAAACGGCTTGGGGTGCTTCTGACCACTGCACGGGAAGGTGGCGTGCAGGTCTCGGCCATCAGCGTGCAGGCCGACGGCTTTTCCCTAACAGGGACGGCCGATTCCTTTGGGGATGTGCTGAGTTACGCCACACGCTTGCGTCTCTCCGGCCTGTTCGGTAGTGTGCGCCTCCTCCGGATGGGCGCCATGGGCGGAGAGGGGGGAAGAGTGGCCTTCCAGATGAAGGCGCTGGCGGGGGACACCCCAACAGCCCGCTAGCGTCCGAAGTATCGGACAAAAGTCGTATGTCTCCTATGACGGGAGGACGATGGAGAAGGCCCTGTGGCCCCCTATGCTGGGGGTGCAGGTGAGGAGCAGGGGACACCACCCCGGCCCTCTGGATACCAAAACCATTGAAGGAGGTGTAACTATGAGGAGACGGGTAGTGCAACTGCTCCACCGTCTGGGGGGGCAACAGGCCGGCTTCACCCTGGTGGAACTGCTGGTGGTGGTAGGGATTATTGTGGGCCTGGCTGCGGCGGTGATACCAGCCGTAACCAAGTTCGCCAGTAAGGGCGAGGAAGGCGCCCGGGCCGCCGAGAGGCAGAACGTGCAGGCGGCCATGGACAGTATGATGGCGGATAAGGGCATCACCAGCGTCAACAGCCTCTCCGGCAGCGCTTCGGTGAACAACTTCAGTGCTCTGCCCACCGGGACGAACACAGCCCCTCTGGCTGACTACCTGCGGGAGAACCCCACCAAGTATTACTACTGCTGGGACGGCACAGGGCGCATCACCCGGCAGGACACCAGCCCCCAGACCTGTCCATAATGCCCTGCCGGCGCATCTTTTGGGGGCACGGCCCCGTGGAGTGGGGCATCCCCGAAGGGCCGTGCCCCTCCTGATGGCTCCTTTGGGAACGGGGCTTGGTGTGAGCGGCTCCAGGCTGGCATTGCCCAAAAGACCGGGATGAGGAGGTGCGGGCCGGGGACAGCCCCAGCCCCTTCGCCATGCCGGGGGCGGAGCAGGCCGGCCCTCTACCTGGCGCAGAGCAGGCGCTCCTCACAGCCGTCCGGAGCCCGTGAGGGGGCAGGGAGCATCGGCGACTGATGCACACTTTTCCCTTGCGGGTTACACACCTTTTGCACACCTTTTCTGCCTATGCTAGGGCCAGGCATGCCGAGATGAGCGGTGCCCATGGGCCACCAAGAGGTGCGTAAGGAGGAGCGCGTATGCACAACAGGGCACAGGCTTGGAAACCCCTGATAGGATGGGCCTTGCCGGCCGCTCTGGTGGCGGTGCTGGCCTGGCTTCTGACGCCGGTCCTGACCTCCGCCTGGGTAGAGTGGGATGATACCGACCCCACCATTACCCTGAAAGGCGGACACACCCTTTCGGTGCAGGTCGCATGGCCTAGCCCCTACACGTGCACCATTCAAGGCCCGATCCTGGTGCAGGTGGAGACCCCGAAAGGCATGAAGGCGGAGGTGGTCAGCGAGGATGTGCGGCAGTTCCCCTGCCAGACCCTTTCAACCCAGACCACGCTTACGGAGCGCAGGGGTGGGGGGAAAGAGGTGAAGGTGCGGGTGCTGGTGCAGGCACCGGGTGACTTCCCGGTGCGGGTGTCCATCTCCCTGGACGGCCAGGTGGTAAGTGCCCCCGAGGGCCGGTCCAACGCGTGGGTGGAGGGCGAGGTTGAGGTAAGGAGGTAAGGGTGCGCTAGCAACAGATAGCGGGCAATACCCTCTAAAGGGCTTCGGGGGGAGTGTAACGGGGGAGACCGATGGAGTCGTCATAAGGTGAACCCTCGCTGGTATGTGCTGGGCATCCTCCTCCTGGGAGGAGGGGTTGCCACAGCGGGGCAGGCGTTCTGGCCGGGCGCCTGGGGCATGCGGGAGGGGCTGCTCATAGTGGTCATGGCAACCCTAACCGCATGTGCCCTTGTTTTCCCCCTCAAGTTGTCCCCCCAGGCCAGCGCCTCGCTGGGGGCGGCGCCCCTCTTTACGGGCGTTTTGCTTCTTTCGCCCCTTCAGGCGGTGCTGGCAGGAGCAGTGGGCTCTCTGGCCGCGAACCTCTGGCTGCGCCGGCGTCCTCAGGTGGTGGCCTTCAACGCCGGGATGACTGCGGTGGCGGTGGGAGTCGCCTCCATCACCTTCCGGGTGCTTGCGCCGTCCAGCGCCCCCGACCTGATGCGCCCCCTGAGCATGGGGATGGGCCTCTTGGCGGGGGCGGTGCTGTATGTTACCAACTTGGGGGTGGTGGCGGGGATGGTCTCCCTGCGCAAGGGGCCCCCCTTCTGGTCGGTGTGGCGGAAGACCTGGGTGTTGGATAGCCTGCAAGAGGTGGGGAGCCTGGCCCTGGGCTACCTGGGGGCGGGCCTCCTTCAGGAGGCCTGGTGGTCGGTGGTTCTGCTGCTCGTGCCTCTGGCCCTCACCTACCTGGCCCTGAGCCGAAGCGTCCAGGAGGCCCGCACCAACATCCATCTGGCCCAACAACTGCAGGCCCAGATGGCGGAACTGAAGGCGACCCAGGCCCAACTGGTTCAATCGGCCAAGATGGCGTCGGTGGGCACCCTGGCGGCGGGCATCGCCCACGAGATCGCCAATCCCCTCTTTGCCATTCAGGGCCGGGCGGAGTTGCTCCTTTCGGCTCCCGAGAAGCACCTGGCGTCGGAGAAGGCGAAGGAGTATTTAGCCACCATCTTCGCCATGGCCCAGCGAGCGTCCCACATCATCCGGGAACTGCTCACCTTCGCCCGTGCGGGGGGCACCCCCGAGCCGGTGTATCTGCCGGAGGTGGTCAAAGCGTCTTTGGACCTGGTGGGGGCGGAGGTGCGCCAGCGAGGGATAGAAGTGTGCACCGAGTTAGGAGAGGTGCCCCCTATTCGGGGCGTGGCCAACCACTTGCAACAGGTCTTCGTCAACCTGCTCTTGAATGCCCGGGACGCTACGCCCGAGGGGGGAAGGATTCTCGTCCGTTGCTGGGCGGAGGGGGGTATGGTGAAGGCGTCGGTGAAAGATACGGGAAAGGGGATTCCCAAGGCCCTGCAGGCACGCCTCTTTGAACCGTTCTTCACCACCAAGGAGCCTGGCAAAGGCACAGGCCTGGGGCTTTACATCTGCCACCGCATCGTTACCGAGCACGGGGGGCGTATCAGCGTCGCCAGCGAAGAGGGGAAGGGGACGGAGGTGTTCCTGGAGTTCCCGGCGGAGGCGAGGGAGACGGCGTCGTTACAGCAGTGAGGGGAGAGGGGAAGGGGAGGGGGCGGGCTTATCGTAGCGGTAGCCGGAGCCCCACACGGTAACGATGAGGCGTGGCTCGTGGGGGTTCTGCTCTATTTTTCGGCGCAGGCTGGCGATGTGCCACTTGACGCTCTCCTCGGCGTAGTAGGTGGAGCCCCATACCTTCGCCAGCAGTTCCTGCACCGACACCACCCGGCCGGCGTTCTGAGTGAGGTAGATGAGCAGGCGCAGTTCCTTGGGGGTGAGGTTCACCTTCTGCCCCCGCACATACACCTCCTGGCGCTCCATGTGAATGGTGAGCACCCCATCGGTGTAGACGCCTTTGCGAGAGAGGGGGGGCAGTTGGGCACGGCGGAGGGCCGCTTCAATACGGGCCAGTAACTCCTTCATGCCCACCGGCTTCACGATGTAATCGTCGGCGCCCAGGCGGAGGCCATGCACCTTCTCCTCCTCCCGCCCCAGGGCGCTGAGGACGATGATGGGCACTTCCGATACCTCTCGGATGCGGGAGATGAGGTCAAAGCCGTCCATCACAGGCATGCGGATATCGGCTACCACCAGGTCGGGGTGGTGCTGGAAGAAGAGGCGGAGGGCCTCTTTGCCGTTGGGGGCGGTGAGGGTCTGGTAGCCTGCCTCTTGGCAACAGGCCTCCAGCATCTCCAGGACGGCTTCCTCGTCGTCTACCAGGAGGATAGTGGCCATGGCAAGGCGTATTATACCCGCCGTGGCGGGCCGGCACCATCAGGGTTATCCCCCAATTTTGGGGGAGCCTGACGGCCCTGCTCCTATTGCCCCCCGCCGTCGATGTAGATAACCTGGCCGGAGATGAGTTCCGCTTCGGGGGAGGCCAAGAAGGCGATAAGGCGCCCGATGTCCTCCGGCTGGATGACCCGTCCGAAGGGCATGCGAGGATAGAGTTCTTTGATATCTTGAACGCCCTGGGTGGCCCGCACCAGTCGGCGCCCCATCTCGGTCTCCACCAGGCCGGGGGCCACCACATTCACCCGTATGTTATACTGCCGCTCCTCTTTGGCCAGACAGCGAGCCATGGCCTCCATAGCCGCCTTGGCGGCGGCGTAGGGCACGTGGCGAGGGGCGAAGTTCTGGGTCGCCCGGGAGGAGATGAAGAAGATATCGCCACGGGGTTGCTGGCGCATCACGGGGAGGACCAGTTTGGTGCAGTAGAAGGCCCCGAAGAAGTGCACCCCCAGGACACGGTGCATCTCTTCCACCTCGGTATCGGCGAGGGTGTTGCCCCGAGAGGCGATGCCGGCGTTGTTCACCAGGATATCCACCTTGCCCAGGAAGTCTATGGCCCTGGGCACCGCCTCCTTCACCTGGTTGAAGTCGGAGACATCGGCCTGGAAGGCCTCGGCCCGTCTCCCCAGGGAACGGATGGCCTGCACCGTCTCCTGGGCCGACTGCTGGTCACGGCGATAGAGGATGGCCACATCCGCTCCCTCCTGGGCCAGCACCAGGGCGACCCCACGCCCAACACCCCGGGAGCCTCCTGTTACCAGGGCAGACCGCCCGATTAGACGCATGCCTTCCTCCTTTCGGAGGGTTTGCTACCAGTATACGGTATCCCGTGGGGGGGCTTTGGGGAGCCGAGAGGGTATACCTGGAGAAGAGGGTTGAAACGCTGGATACTCCCGTGGGACGGGAGGGGGCTGGCCATTCCTTCGCCTGTGGAGAGCAGGGGTGCAGGTGGAATGTGGGAGGTTACCCCAGGGCGATGCCAGGAACCCGGACTTGGTGGTGAAAGGTGGGCCTGGCGATAAGAGGGGGCCGGGCGGAGAATCCCCCGGGAGGCGGGGGCAGTTGACAGGGGGCCTTACCCCTGGTGTAAGATAAGGGTGCAACGGCTAGGTAGCTCAGCGGCAGAGCGGGCGCTTCATAAGCGTTAGGTCGCAGGTTCGAATCCTGCCCTAGCCAGGGAGAGCGTGGGCGGCTAGCTCAGCGGTCTAGAGCGCCTGCTTCACACGCAGGAGGTCATTGGTTCAAATCCAGTGCCGCCCACCACCGTGCCGAAGTGGCGGAACGGCAGACGCGCTGCGTTCAGGGCGCAGTGGGCGTAAGCCCGTGTGGGTTCAAATCCCTCCTTCGGCACCACGCGCGCTTGTAGCTCAGTTTGGATAGAGCGCAGGCCTGCGGAGCCTGAGGCCGTGGGTTCGAATCCCGCCAAGCGCGCCACCCCTTGATGGCGATGGGCGGTTAGCTCAGCGGTTAGAGCGCCTGTCTTACAAACAGGAGGTCGGAGGTTCAAGTCCTCCATCGCCCATTTCTTCCCTCTCCCCATTACCCCCTTGGCGGTGGTAAGGGCACCCGCTTCTAGGCGTAGCAGGGGTCTGCGCCTAGAGGGCAATGCCCGGCAGACCCCAGCCGTGGCCTAAATCCCCCTGGCCGTCATCCCCCTGTCCAGCATCTCCTTGTGGGCTCGCCTTCCACAGGGGGGTGGAAACCTTTCTGGGCCAGCGGACGACAGGGTGCAGAGAGGCGCCACCTGTGTTGCCCCATTACAAGTGTAGCGGTGGGGTGATAGGCGCCCGGCGGGGGGTGTTGATCGGTGGTTGAGGGGAGCGGTGCGGCCACGTCTTGGCAGGGTGATGGCGCCTCATTATCATGGTGCCAACACGGGGGGGGGGGAGACTGTGGACGCAGTGGTGGCAACCGTGGGCACCGAGCCCCAGGTGGTTACCCTGGTGGTGGACGCGTTGCTGAGGCGGGGGTGCCCCGTTAGCCAGGTGGTGGTTGTGCATACTCACCCCTCAGCGCTCCAGGGTGCCCTGGAGCGCTTACAGCAGGAAGAGCCCTACTACTCCACCCGCCAACCTCCTATTGCCTTCCACTATGTCCCCATTCGCAATGGCGCCCACTACCCCGCAGACATTGTTACCGAGGCGGACGCTGTTCTGTTCCTGCAGGTCCTCTACAGGACGGTGGCGCATCTCAAGCGCCAGGGGTGGCGTGTGCACCTGAGCGTCGCCGGCGGCCGGAAGGTGATGTCTGCCTATGGGATGGTGGTCGCCCAGTTGCTCCTGGGTGAGGAGGACTATGTCTGGCACCTGCTTTCGGAGGCAAGTATGCTCCGCTCCCGGCAGATGCACGCCCAGGGGCAGGAGGTGGTGCTGGTGCCGGTGCCGGTGCTCCGCTGGAGCCTGTTGCCTTCGGCCCTGGCGGAGTTGCTGGTGTGGGACGATCCCTATCGGGCAATCCAGAGGCAGCGGGCGATGCACGCCCACCAGCGTCGGCAGACCCTGACCCGTTTCTGGGCGGAGTTGACCCCTGCGGAGCAAAGGGTGGTGAGGACCCTGGTCCTCCAGGGAGGGGACAATGCCCATATCGGACGGGCGCTGGGGCTCTCGGGCAAGACGGTGGCCAACCATCTGCGCACCGTCTACGACAAATATCGGACTTTCATTGGGGTATCGGCTGGTCAACGCCTGCGGGAACGGCTGATAGCCGACTTGGCCTCCTGTCCCGAGGTAATGGGACAACCTGCCCAGGAGGAATTGGGCAGGTCGGCTCAAGCGTTGGGTCGGTAAAGCGGTTAGCCTGGAGGTGGGAGTGCAAAGGATGCGTTTTCTCCTGGAGACGGTAACGCCCCTCTTCATAGGGGGCGCAGACCCCGGCGGCCAGCCGGAACTGCGGGCCGCTTCCGTCCGGGGCGCCCTGCGTTTCTGGCTCCGGGCCATCCTGGGTGGCGTGCTCGGAGACAACAATCTGAAGGCCCTTCGCGATGCAGAATCGGCCGTCTTTGGAAGCACCGACAGCGCCTCCCCGGTGGTGGTGCGGGTCAGAGTGGAAGGCGAGCTTTCGGTTGATAACTACCGGCCGCTGCTTCACAATCCTGCAAAGCAATTCACTTTCCGGGGGATCAAGCCAGATCAGACTTTCAGCTTGGAGCTTATCCCTCGCC
>BEHZ01000059.1 GCA_002923335.1 bacterium HR23
AAAAGGGGGCGAGCCCTCCCTGGGCGATCCAGCGGGCTAAAGGCGTCCGGTGCACAATGGCGGTCTGCACCCGCCCGTGCGGGAAGCGGGAATGCAGGAAGCCCTCCAGCCAGCGCCGGACGTGGGGATACATGTGGCTTTCATGCCTGTAAGGCATGGTGCATACTATTCGGGTTCCTCGGTGAGTAGGTGGCGCTGGCCAGCGGGCGGGCGACGGGGGCATCCCAGGGCATGGCAAATCTGCCAGTAGGCGTCGAAGCGCTTGCCCTGCAGCTCAGGGGGCAGATGCGCGACATCCCCTACTGCAAAGTCTGGGGGTTTGCGCGCCCGCAGCCGGCGTTCACCAGGGCAACCACTAGGAGGGCTACGGCCCAAGAGCTGGTTGGCTTCTGCTAGTTCCTTCAGTGCCTGCTGTTTGAAGGGAACAGAAAAACCCACTTGTAGAAAATCGTCGGCATACACATTAACCTGATGCTCTCTCCACTCTCGCCCCATGTTGGGATGTCCCCAGATGATGTTCGGCACAGGGACCTTGAGGTGCTCTTGCAGTAAGAGACACAACTGCACAGGGAGTCGCCAATTCCCGTTCAACACATCCAAGCGGACCCGGTGCAAGCCGGCCTGGTCCCTGTTGGCCGGGCGCACATTCCCTGCTACATCGGCGAAGCCGCGCACAAACTCGCGTTTCACTTCCAATGGGGCGTGGAAAAGCGCTTGAGGGACAGAATAGGCCAGATAATGGCTTTTGCCTCCCAGCAAAGCGCTGATGTTTCTCAGAACAAGGGTGTTGCGGGTAAAATGAAATACCAAGTCAATGCTGTCGTTCTTGTCATCAACAATGAGGGCGTCTTCCCCCATGAGATGGAGCAAACGCTCCCGCACCTGGAACACACCAAGGCGTATGCTCTCTTGGGTGCTGTAGATATGATGTTCACCTTGGGCGGCGAGGGTTGCCAGAGGGAAGTGAATAATTAAGCGTGGGCTGGGTTCCGTGAGCATTTCGCCACGGGCTACCAGCAAACCCAAAAGGTATCCCACATCACTATCAAGGTAGGCGTTCATCGCTGGAGCGAGGTGCTTTTGGCTTTTGAAAGACGAGGATATACTCGTGGGCTTTGTTGATGCGGAATCTGGAAGGGTAGCCCAGTGGGCGCATGTTGTTGTATTCGTGTCGGCGGTCCCAAATGATGATATCGTCAAGGATAAAGCCTATCTCCTGCATGAACTGAGACACATCCATGTGGAAGGGGTAGAAGCGGTTCTTTTTGCGCAAGTCCATCACGATAACACAACAGAATTTACCTGGCTTTAGGGCCTTGTAAACATGGGAGAAGATGTTTTTGAGGGCTTGCAAAAATTGCTTGTAGTCTCGTATGCGCCCCAAGTCCCGAGGGTCTTCCCCATAGTGGCGGATAGCCTTATAGTCAGCAGTGCGCTCTTGCAGAAGGATATCCCAATAGGGGGGTGAGGTTACTACCAGGTCAACAGAAGCAGGCGCCACATAGGAGAGCAGGTCGTTGGCGTCCGCGCAATACAGGGTGCGCTCCCCTTTCGGAAGGTCAGGGGGCAGGTCAAGCAGGGAGCGGACGGCAGGACGCCGGCGCGCCTTCTCTACATACTCGTGGGAAATCTCCAGGCCAATCCCCGCTTTCCCCATTGCCTCGGCTGCCAGAACGGTAGAGCCTACTCCGGCAAAGGGGTCTAGCACGACCCTGTCCTCCTGGGTCGTGAAGCACTGAATCAGCCTGGTAACGAGGGCGACGGGGAAGAGAGCAGGATGGCCCAGGTCTATCTCTTCCTGGGTCTTGCGGATGTCGGACCAGATGGAGATGGAGTAGCGTGTCCAGGTCTTACCGTCCAGGTCGTTGGCTCGCTGGCGCGCACGGTGCTCCAGGGGTGCTTTCGGTGCAGGGGTCGGGGAGGCTTCACTGCCGGGCAAGGCGATCTGGTAAGCGGTGGCCCGTTCTGCCATTTGGCTGTCTCCCGTTGTCCTTTCCCACACTATAGTCTACTCCAGGCGAAGGTGCAAGGGAAAGGCTACGACCCTTCGGCTAGGGCGCCGTCCACCAGCACCACCACCCGGTCCGCCATTCCCGCCACCACCGGGTCGTGGGTAGCGGTTACCACCGTAATCCCCTCCCTCTGGGCCATCTCCCGCAAGAGACCGGCGATCTGCATCCCTGTGGCGGTATCCAGTTCGCCCGTCGGCTCGTCGGCGAAGACCACCAGGGGGCGGGTAACGAGGGCACGGGCAATGGCGACCCTCTGCTGTTCCCCTCCCGATAGTTCATAGGGGCGATGGTGAGCACGGTGGGCCAGCCCCACCTTCTCCAGGGCCTCTATACTGCGGCGGCGGCGCTCTCCTGCCGGCACCCCGTTCACCCGCAGGGGGAGTTCCACATTCTCGTAGGCCGAGAGGAGGGGCAGAAGCCCGTAGAACTGGAAGACGAAGCCCACTTTCTTTCGGCGCACCTCCACCAACTCCCGCTCGGAGACACGGGTGAGGTCCTGTCCGTCCAGGAGCACCTGGCCCCGTGTGGGGCGGTCCAGGCCGGCCAGGATGTTCAGGAGGGTGGTCTTGCCGGAGCCGGAGCGCCCCATAAGGGCCAGGAACTCCCCCTGGCGCACCTCCAAGTCCACCCCTCGCACGGCGGGGACCTCTATCCCGCCGCTGCGGAAGATGCGCCACACGCCACGGGCGGAGAGGATAACAGGGCGGTCCTTAGCGGGCATGGCCTTCCTCCTGGGCAGGGGCGATGACCGCCCTCCCTTCCTGGACGATGAGGCGGGTGCGCCCGGTGAGGCCCAGGCCCTTCACCACCTCCAGGGGGAGTTGCACCCGCCCCACCTGGTCCACTACCAGGAACTCCTCCTCCCGGGCCTGCTCGTCGGCACGGAAGGAGGGGAGTTGCAGGCGCTCGCTGGCGATGCGTCCATCCCGAATGCGCACCACCCGGTCGGCCCAGCGTCCGGCACCGGGGTAGTGGGTTACCAGGACGATGGTGGTGCCGTAGTTTCGGTTCACCTCTTTCAGGGCACGGAAGACCTCTTCGGCGGTGCGGGTGTCCAGTTCGCCGGTGGGTTCGTCGGCCAGCAAGAGAGGGGGGTTGTTGGCCATGGCGACGGCGATGGCGACCCTCTGCTGTTCGCCCCCGGAGAGTTGATGGGGGAGGCGACGGGCCTTATCTCCCAGCCCCACCATCTCCAGGAGTTCCCGTGCCCGCTTGCGCCGGGAGAAGGGGCCTATCCCTGCCAGGGCCATGGGCAGTTCCACCTGCTCCTGGGCGGTGAGGTAGGGGAGGAGGTTGCGTCCCGCCGACTGCCACAGGAAGCCCACCTCTTTTCTGCGGTAGGCGATACGGTCGGCCTCGGTCATGGCAAGGAGGTCCCGCCGGCCCACCCACACACGGCCCGCCGAGGGGCGGTCTAGGCCGGCCAGGATGTTCAGGAGGGTGCTCTTTCCGCTCCCGCTGGCGCCGATGATGGCCAGGAACTCCCCCTGCTGCACCACCAGGTCAATGCCCCGGAGGGCCACCACCTCCAGGTCGGCCCGTTTGTAGATCTTGAAGAGGTCTTGGCAGATAATGAAGGGTCTCCTGTTGGGTTCCGTCATGCCGCTCCTTTCCCCGGGCCGTGATGCCTTGGGGGGCGTCGCCCCCCGTGCCCTCACCCCCAAACCGGGGGCACCTCCAGGCCTCCCGGCGGGCGATGTGCGCAATGTGCTTTCCTACTCCCCACGCCTGAGGACGCCCTGCAGGTCCAGGCGGGAGGCGATCCACGCCAATACCCCCGCCGACACCCCCGCTCCCAGAGCCAGGACGCCATAGACCGCCAGCAGGCCCAGCCAGTGGGTCTCCAGCACCATAGGGGGGGTGATGCGCCCGCCCGTCTCCGCCACCTCCAGCAGGGGCAGGAGGCCCGAGGCCATGCGGTGGCCGGCCCAGGTGCCCAGGCCAACGCCCACCGCCACGACCAGGATAAAGTTGAACCATATTACCCCCGTCAACTGGCGTCGGGTGAAGCCCACCGCCCGCAGGAGGGCGTATTCCCCCTCCCGTGCACGGGTGTCCAAGAAGAGGTAGAGGCTAATGGCGGAGGCGCTGGCCATCACCGTAACGCCGAAGGCCAGGAGCACCAGCCCCGCCCACCCCGCCGTGAGCAGGGGGTCGGCCTGACGGCGTTGGGTGGCTTCCTGGGCCGAGAGGAGGGCGGTGGGACGCACCCCCTCCCGCTCCAGGGCCTGGCGCAGGGCCGAGGGGGAGGGGTCTACCCCCGGCTGGATACGCACCCACACCTCGGCGGTGGCCTCCAGCAGACGGGGGGCATGTAGGGCCAGGTAGTCCACCAGGGGCCGAAGGGGCACCACCAGGAACGGCTCCTCCCGGGGGTAAAGGGTGGGGAAGAACTCCACCTGCCCCTGGATGCGCAGGGGCACCGAGGTGGAGAGGACGCTGGCGGTTACCCGCTCCCCCACTTTCAGGCGGGCCTGCTCCAGCAGTGCCCGGCTGAAGAGGGCGGGGATAGGCTGGACAGGAGGACCGGGGCGGATGCCCCGTGCGCTTAGGAACCCCCCGCTCCAGGTGAAGAGGGCGGTGGGTTTCCCCGAACGGGGGAAGGCGTTGCTCAGGGCAAGGGTCTGCACCCCCGGCTGGGCGGGGTCCTCCAGGATGCTCCACCCCTGCAGGTCCTCAAAGCCCTCAAGAAGGGTCTCCCCCTCCGGCCCCACTGCCATAATACCGTCCAGGTAGAGGGCGCCGGGCTCCTCCTCATTGCGCAGGGCAACCACCGCCAGGGCTTGCAGGGTGTAGGGGGGTTGGGGGTGGGGCACCTCCTCCCGTGGCAAGCGCCCCAGACGGGTGGGGCTTATGGGGGCCTCCAGACGCCTCCACCCCCGGTAGCCCAGGGTGCCCAGCACTACATCAAACCACTGCCCCTGGGCGTCGGTGAAGCGGGCCACCAGGCGCACCCAGGGTAGAGGGCGGTCGGGCATAGCCCATACCGCCAGGGCGCTAGCCGAGGGGGGGAGGGGAAGCCCCCCACCGCTGGGGGGAGTGGAGAGGGCCTGTATCCGCTGGCGCAGGGTGGAGCCTACCAGCCCCTCCCGGTCCCACGCCACCTCTCCGATGGTCTCCGGGTCAACGGCCAGCAGACTGGCGGTGCGCCCAAACCCCTCGGACATAATCCCCGCCGGGGCGCGCAAGGCGTCGGAAACCGCCAGGACACCCGGCATTCCCTGCACCGCCCGGCTCGCCGGGCGCAGGGACAGCAGGCGCTCAAATCCCGTGTAGGTGATGCGGTAGTCTGCCCCCACCTGGTAGAGGGCCTGCTCTCGCTGGCTCCGCTCCTGGGTGTTCCGGAAGGCGGTGCCGAAGACCCCCAGGCTGGACGCTAGGATGAGGAGCACCACCAGGCTCCCCGCTGGCAGGGGGTCGCGGGACGCCCGCCGGAAGCCCTGCACCACCCACACCGGGCCTCGGCGCTCGGCTATCCTGGCCAGGAGGCCTAGGAAGAGGGGGAAGAAGCGGAGCACCAGAAGCCCCAGGGCCAATACCCCCAGCACCGGCCCCAGCAGGAGGGTGAGGTCCAGTTGCAGGTCGCCCCCCAGGGGGCGCACCAGGAAGGAGCCTCGGCTTCGTATCTGCCACCAGAGCATCCCTATCAGCCCCAGCAAGAGGAGGTCCAGATAGGTGCGGTGGAGGAAGGGCAAGGGGGTGGGGCGGGCCAGGGAGAGGCGCAGGTCCACAATCCCCCAACGGGACACGTTCAGCAGGGAAAGGCCCAGCACCAGGGCGCACAGGGAGGCCCCCAGCGCCCCCAACCCCAGCACCCGCAGGGAGAAGGCGGAGAAGACGGCCTCCCGCACCCCGCTGGCGGGGAAGAGGGTGCCCACCCCCCAGGCGAAGCCCATGGCCAGCAAAGGCCCCAGCACCAGGGCGGGCACCGCCAGCACCACGCCCTCCAGGAAGGCTATCAGGAGCACCTGCCCCCGGGACGCCCCCCGGCTCCGCAGGATGGCCACTTCCCCCGCCCGTGCGCGTGCCAGCAGCCCCCCCACCAGCGACAGGTAGTAAAGGATGATGCCCACCACCAGGAACACCAGCAGGAAGAGGGGGATGCGGGCGACCACCACCCTGTTCTGGTAGCGCTCCAGCACCCGGTCCAGGCGGGTATCCACGGAGCCGTTGGCCCGCTGGTGCTGGATGGCTCCGATGGCCCCCAGGAGGGTCGCCTTCAAGGGGGCCACCTGGGCGGGTTTCAGCCCCTCCCGATCCAGGTAGAGATACCACAGAAAGTCGGTGAAGATGCCATGCCAGCGTTGGGACACCTCCTCCAGCAGGGCCGAGGGGTGAATCCAGAGGGGCACCGTTGTCCAGTTTTCCCCTGTCTGGGAGAACTTGTCCCGAGGGTTATGCCAGAACTCCTCGGAGGGGTCTAACGGCTCAAAGATGCCCACCACCGTTACGGGCTGGGCCTCCTGGGGGCGGTTGGCCACCGCCGAGTAAATGGAGAAGGTCTCCCCCGGATGCAGGTCCAGCAGGCGGGCGCCGGTGGCGTCCACCATGACCTCCAGGCCGGGGCCGGGCTGGGGGAAGCGCCCTTCCAGGATGCGGATGTGGCGCTCCATATCGGACATGGCCATAAGGGCGCCCCGGGGGCGGGTGCTATCCTCTCCCTCCAGTTGGGGCTTGCCCCGGAAGAAGAAGGTGGCGGTCTGGGCGAACTGGGCGTTGGCCCGGAAGTAGGGAGAAAGGGGGCGGAGCACCCGCTCCTGCATCCATCGGCTGTCGCTGGCGTAGAGGTCTTTGTCCAGGGGGTTGAAGATGCGCACCGCCAGGTTGGTGTCCCGATAGGGGGAGGTGCGCAGGGTATGGCGCAAGGCCGACTCCTCCAGGGCGGAGCCGTAGATGACCCCGCTGGCCATCAGCGCCACCGCCAGGAGCACTCCCCCACCCGCCGTTGCGGTCAGACGCCAGTGGGCCACCAAACGGCGCACCGCCATGCCCAGGGACGCCTCCAGGAGGGCCAGGGGGCCGGGACGGGGGAGATAGGTAGGCATCCTCATACCACCTCCTCCCGCAACACCTGGCCCACCGGCAGGCGCACGGCCCACAGGGTGCTCATGCCCCACGCCAGCCCCCAGGCCAGCACAAGGGCCAGGGCCAGGCCCCCCAGGAGGGTGCCGTCGCCCACGGGGTAGGGCGGGGGCACCAGGGGGCGCCCTCCGCTGGTGATGGCCAGGAAGCCCAGGCTCCAGCGGGCCAGCCACAACCCCAGGAAGAAGCCTCCCAGCGCCCCGCCGGCCAGCAAGAGGGCGTGCTCTATACCGAAGGCCAGGGCCATCTGCCGGCGGGAGAAGCCCAACACCCGCAGGAGGGCCAGTTCCGTGCGCCCCCGGTGCACCGCCAGGGCGACCCACAGGAGCCACCCCAGCAGAAGGGCACCCGCCAGGGCTAGCAGGGCCAGAATACCCAGCCCTCGCCACCCGGCCCCTGTGAGGGGGTCCCTGGCCTCCTCCTGGGCAAAGGCCTCCCGGTCCTCAATGCCGGCAAAGAAGGGAAGGGCCCGCCCGATGCGCTCTACGATCTCCCTGCGGTCGGCGGAGGGGTCAAGGGCAAGCCAGAACTCGTTGGCGAAGGGGGGGAATCCCAGGGGCATGGAGCGGATGAACTCGTCCAACTGCTCCAGGTTCAGCACCAGGAAGGGGGTAAAGGTGGGGTCCAGGGTGGGGAAGAAGCGGGCCTGCTCCCGCACCACCACCGGAACCAGGTGTCGGCCCAGGGCCAGGTGCAAGGTCTGCCCCACCCCCAGGGCGGGGCTGGCGATGGCCGGGAGGGGGATGGGCACCTGGGGGATAAACACCCCCCGTGCCTCCTGGCCGATAGGCTCCGTCCAGGCGAACTCCAGCCCCAGCCGACCCTCTTTGGCGGCATCGGCCGTGAGGCGTATCTGGTCGGGGGCAACGCCAGGGTTCGGGAGGGTGGTCCAGGGGCCGGGGCCTTCAAACCCTTCTATAAAGGTCTGGGAGCCATCGGGGAGAATGGCCACCACCCCATCCAGAGCCAGCCGTCCGGTGGAAGCCGAAGACATGGCGACGCCTATCAGGAAGAAGCCGGTGAGGGAGAGGGGGCGCTGGCCCCGTTCGGGGAGGCTCACCGTGAGGAAGGCCCAGTCGGGGTTAGAGAGGGTGCCGGCCCGCACCCAGCGGTAGCCCCCATCGGCGTCTTTGAACTGGACCCACAGGTTCACCAGGGGCATAAGACGCTGGGGGCGCACCCACATCCCCAGGGCGGTGGCCTCCTCCGGGAGGGGGATGCCCTTCTTGGGCACCGACGCCCCCCGCAAGGAGCCGACGAGGCTGGCCATCTCCTTGTCGGCGAAGTCGGAGCGGGTCCACGCCGAGGCCAGGAAGGTGCGGGGAGTGATGCCCAGCACCTGCACTTGGCCGGCGGTGGGGCTGGCCCCCAGGCGCCCCTGGGTGCGGTAGACCGGGCTAACCGCCTCCACGCCGCGCACGCCCGTAAGGCCGGCGTGGAGGAAGGGGCTTTCCAGGAGGAAGTTGGGGCCGAGGATGCGCACGACCACTTCGCCCCCCACGCTGTAACGGGCCTGCTCCCGACGGGCCTGCACGAGGGTGCTACTGTAGGTGGCGGAGAAGACCCCCAGGGCGGTGGTGAGGAGCACCAGCACCAGGAGGGCGGACGGGGGGAAGGGGTCCCGGGCCAGGCGTCGGCCCAGCAGGGCCAGCCAGGAGGGACCGGCCTCGGTCAGACGGGCGATGCCCCGTGCCACCAGGGGGAAGAGGCGCAGGGCCAGCAGGGCGCAGGCCACCAGCACCGCTGCGGGAGCCAGGAGGGTGGTGGGGTCCGCCGTTACCCCTTCCCCCAGCACCCGCTCGGTTACGAACCCCCCTCGCCCCCGCACCTGCCACCAGAGCAGTCCCCCCACCACCAGCGCCAGGACATCCAGGTTCCAGCGGTAGAGGAGGGGGATACCGGGGGGCCGTGCCCGCTCCCGCAGGAAGGCCACGATGCCCGCCCGTGCCGACCCCGCTGCCGTCAGCACAAAGACGACCACCGCCAGCGCCGCCGCCACCGCCCCGTAGAGGAAGGCGCGGGTGGTCATCTGCAGGGGGGAGCCGGCGGTAAGGGCGGGGAAGGCTCGGAGGACACCGTAGGCCAGGAAGGGGCCGGCCACCAGCCCGGGCAGGGCTACCAGGAGGCCGTCCCCCAGGGCCAGCACCATCCCCGCCTGCAGGGGGGTGGCTCCCCGACTCTGGAGCACCGCCGCCTCACTCCGACGGTTGTAGGCCAGCAGTCCCGCCGCCAGGAACAGGTAGTAGAGGAGCACCGCCGTTACCAGGGAAGTGAAGAGGAAGAGGGGCACCCGTGCCAGGGACAGTCGGCGCTGGTATTCCCGCAGGGTGGTGTCCATGGCGGAGAGGTAAAGGGTGCCGGGGTAGTCCTGGTTGAGGGCCCTCTCCAGGGAGGCGAGGGTGCCCAGCCAGGCGTTGACCG
>BEHZ01000060.1 GCA_002923335.1 bacterium HR23
GGCCAGGGAAAGGCAGGTCCCGAGCACTTCCGCGGGTATGGGCTCTCTCCTGCGCATGACACCCTCACCCCCCTCTCGCGCCACCAGCCTACCACGCTCTCTTTGTAAGATAAGCCCAGCCCTCCCCCGAGGGCCGGCCTCCTTCTTGCCCCTCCTGCTCTCACCCCGCCCTCCAGCGGTGGGGCAAAGCCCCCAAGCCCCTCCAGGACCCCCAGATCCCCCAGGCCCACCGCAGACCTTCCGTTCTCCCCCGAGGAGGTCTCCTCCTGGACCCAGAGCCGCGGGACGATGGCCCTCTTTGCCCTCCTCCCCCAGAGCGTCCTGCGGGATGGGCGGGCCCTGACGGAGGCGGTGCGCCGCCGCCTCCCCCAAAAGGCCCGGGTGTTGGGTGTGGACGGCTTCGGGGTGCGGGTGCGGGGAAAGCCCCAGGGGGTCCTCCTCGGCGGGGAGAGGGGCCAGGGCCTCCCCCTGCTGGTGCTACAGGTGGAGGAGAAGGACCCCAAAGCGGTGCAGTCCGCCCTCAGACCCCTCGTCCAGGCCCTCGGGGTGGAAGTCCTAGTCTCCGATGACCTGGGGGCCTCCCCGGCTGTGGCCGAGGACCTGGGCCTTTCCCACCAGGTGTGCTCCTTCTCCCTCCTGCGGTGGGCGGACAGGGCCCTCCGGCGCCTGCGGCTCCAGGTGCCCGAAGGGTGAGGGGCGTGGTGGAGGCCGCCTGGGCCGAGGTCGGGCGCCGGCCCCCCGATGGGGGGAAGCGGCTCTTTGCCTTATACCGTCAGGTGGTGCAGGGGGTAGGGAAGAGGGAGGGGGGCCCTTGTGGGAGTGGGCGAAGGTGTTGCTTCGGCTGTCGGAGGGGTGGAGCCGCTACAGCCTGGACCGGAGGCAGGAGGGGGACCCTCCACCAACAGCCGGGGGGACTAGCCATTGGGCGGTTCCGGTGGCGGGCTTTGGGGATGCGAGGGGTCAGGACCTGGGCCGGGGTGGAGGGTGCGCCGTAGGGGCCCACCAGTGGCCGGCGTGAGGGGTAGGCCCTGGGGGCTAGGGGGGAACTTCCCTTCCCCCAAAATCGCCCACCGCACAAGGGACAGCGCCTTCCCCGCCCGCTCCTGCGCAACGCCTTGGCTTTAGCGTATCATGGACGGTGGGGGAAGAATGGGTTCCCAGCGCCCGGCCATCCTGGTGGACTTCGATGAAACGGCCGCCGAGCAGAATGTGGCCGAGTTGCTCCTCACCGCCTTCTGCCACGCCGACTGGCGCTCCCTGCGCGACGCCTTCCGCACCGGGCGTATTACCCTGCGGGACTACCAGGAGCGGGCCTTCGCCGGCGTCTCCGCCTCGCCGGAGTGTATGGCCCGCTATGTGCAGGAGCACGCCTCCCTGCGCCCCGGCTTTGTGGACCTGGCCCACTTCTGTCGGGCGCAGGGCGTCCCCCTGGCCATCGTTACCAACGGCCTGGAGTTCTATGTCCACGCCCTCCTGGAGCGCTACGGTCTTCTGCCTCTGGTAGAGGTGTATGGGGTCCAGGCCCGCTTCACCCCCTACGGTCCGGTTTATACCTACCCCTGGGCTACCCCTTACTGCTGGGAGTGGGGCAACTGCAAGTGCCGGGTGCTGGACCACTTCCGAGGCCGGGGCTACCACATTATCTATGTGGGGGATAGCCAGAACTCCGACCTCTGCCCGGCGTCCCGCAGCGACCTCCTCTTCGCCCACCGCTCCCTCCTGGACTACTGTCGGAAGGCCGGCATCCCCGCCCATCCCCTGGGGGATTTCACCGATGTGCTCAAGGTGTTGACGGCGCAGGAGGCCCCTCGTGCTTGAACGCTACACCCGCCCCGTTATGAAACGCCTCTGGTCTGAGGAGCACAAGTATGACCTGTGGCTGAAGGTGGAGATCGCCGTCTGCGAGGCGTGGGCCGAGGAGGGGGTTATCCCTCCCGAGGATATGGAGAAACTGCGCCACGCCCGCTACAACCTGGCCCGTCTCAACGAGATCTTCCAGCGCACCCGGCACGATGTTACTGCCTTCCTGCGCTCGGTAACGGAGAGCCTGGGGCCGGAGGGGCGCTGGCTCCACCTGGGCCTCACCTCCAACGATGTGATAGACACCGCCCAGGCCCTCCAACTGGTGGAGGCGTGCCAGGTTTTAGACGCCGACCTTTCGGCTCTGGAGGAGACGCTAAAGGCCCGTGCCCTGGAGTTCAAGGATACCCTTATGATGGGGCGCACCCACGGGGTGCACGCCGAGCCTATAACCTTCGGCCTAAAACTGGCCTCCTGGTGGGATGAGGTGCGCCGACAGCGCCAGCGCCTGGCTCAGGCCCGGGAGGAGGTAGCGGTGGGGAAGATAGCAGGGGCGGTGGGCACCCACGCTACGGTGCCCCCCTCCGTTGAGGAGCGGGTGTGCCGTCGGCTGGGCTTGCGCCCCGAGCCCTTCGCCAGCCAGGTGGTGCACCGGGACCGCCACGCCCGCCTCCTCACTACATTGGCCCTTATCGGGGCGTCTATGGAGAAGTTCGCCACGGAGATCCGCCACCTCCAGCGCACCGAAGTGCGAGAGGTAGAGGAACCCTTCGCCGAGGGGCAGACCGGCTCCTCGGCCATGCCCCATAAGCGCAACCCCGAACTGTCGGAGCGGGTCTGCGGCATCGCCCGTCTTTTGCGGGGGTATGCGGTGAGCGCCCTGGAGAACATCGCGCTCTGGCACGAACGGGACATCTCCAACTCCTCGGTGGAGCGCATTATCCTCCCGGAGGCCACCACCTACCTGGACTACGCTATAGACCTGTTCACTTTCATCGTGAAGGGCATGCGGGTCTTCCCCCAGCGGATGCGGGAGAACCTGGAACTCACCCGTGGGCTGGTCTTCTCCCAGCGGGTGATGCTGGCCCTGGTGGAGAAGGGGATGCGTCGGGAGGAGGCCTATGAGGTCGTCCAGCGCCACGCCATGCGGTGCTGGGACGAGGGGTTGGACTTCCGCGCCCTGGTGCGGGAGGACCCCCGGGTGCAGGCCCTCCTCACGCCACAGGAACTGGACGGCCTGTTTGACTACCGCTACTATATACGGCATGTAGGCGATGCCTTCCGGCGGGCGGGTCTGGAGTAAGGAGGCAACCCCGTGACCACCACTCTTTGGCAGACGGACCTCCCCAACCTCCTCTATCGGGGCAAGGTGCGGGACACCTACGACCTGGGCAGGGGTATCCTGCTCATGGTGGCCACGGACCGCATCTCCGCCTTTGATGTGGTCCTTCCCACCCCTATCCCCGAAAAGGGCGTGGTGCTGGCGAAACTGTCGGCCTTCTGGTTCCGCCAAACCGCCCACCTCTTCCCCAACCACTTCCTGGCCATGGCCGATGAGCCGGAGGCCCAGCGCATTGCCCCCCAGGTGGTGCCCACCCTCCCCCCCGAGATCCGCCGACGGGCCATGCTGGTGCGGAGGGCGAAGCGCATTGATGTGGAGGCGGTGGTGCGGGGGTATCTGGCGGGCTCCGCCTGGGCCGAATACCGCTCCCAGGGCACCGTCCACGGCCAGCCTTTGCCCCCCGGCCTGCGGGAGGGGGAGCGCCTTCCGGAACCCCTCTTCACCCCCACTACCAAGGCCACCACCGGCCATGACCAGCCCCTCTCCTTCACCCAGGTGGTGGATATGGTGGGACGTTCCCTGGCGGAGCGCATTCGTGACGCCACCCTGAAGGTCTACTCCTACGCCCACGACCGGGCCTTGCAGAAGGGCATTATCATCGCCGACACCAAGATGGAGTTTGGACTGGTAGACGGGCAACTTATCCTCATTGACGAACTCCTGACCCCCGATTCCAGCCGTTTCTGGGATGCCCAGGGCTACCAGCCGGGGCGGAGCCTGCCCAACTTTGACAAGCAGTTTGTGCGGGACTGGCTGACCCAGTCGGGCTGGAACCGGGAGCCTCCGGCGCCCCCCCTGCCCCCGGATGTGGTGGAGAAGACCCGCCAGCGCTATATAGACGCCTATCGTCGCCTCACCGGCGAGCCCTGGTAGAAGGAGAAGATGCCCTTCTGGAGACGCCCTGAGCCCCAACCCCCTGCCTCCACCCGTCGCCAGGGGAAGCGGATGGAGCGGGCCCGGCGGAAGGCCCAGCGGCGCTTCCGGCGTCGGCTGATGCGATGGGGGTTTGCAGCGGGGGCCTTTGTGGTGGGGCTGGCGGTGGTGGTCTCCCTGCTCCTCACCTCCCTGCCCCGCTCCCGTGCTCCCGCCGCGACCCCGGGGCAGACGCCCCTCCCCGGCCCCACACCCACTCCTCCACCCATCCTCACCCCGGTAGCCACCACCACCGCCCCCAGCGAGTTGCGCCGCCCCCCTTCCCAGGGGGCAGCGCACATCAACCCGGAAGACCCCCACCCCCCTTACAACACCACGCCTCCTACCTCGGGATGGCACTGGCCCTACGCCGATTCCTGGGGTATCAAGACCACCCCCCGTGAGGATGAACTGCTGGTCCACAACCTGGAACACGGGGGCGTCATCGCCTCTTACGACCGGGAACTGCTGACGCCGGAGCAGGTCAAGGCCCTGGAGGACATATTCCGTAGGCAGAGGGAGTTTCCCTGTTACCTCATCGTAACGCCCTATCCTCGCCCCATCGTGGATCAGCAGACGGGCCTGCGCTACCCCCTGGCCCTCACTGCCTGGACCGCCATTCAATACCTGGCCAATGTAGACGAGGAGGCCATTCAGAAGTTCATTGACCAGTTCCGCAACCGGGGGCCGGAGCGGGTAGCATGCACACCCTAGTTGGGGGATGGGATACACTGGACAGTGGGAGGCCCATACTGCTGCGGAGGGAGAGATGCCCATCTACCGCCTCGCCCGCTACCCCCGGGAGGTAACCCTTCGGGACGGCAGTCGTGTTATCCTGCGCCCTATGACGCCCAGCGATGGCCCCGCCCTCCTGGAGTTCTTCCGGCGTATCCCCGAGGAGGACCGTTACTATCTGAAAGAGGATGTAACGAGCCCGAAGGTGATTGAGCGCTGGTGCCAGGAGTTGGACTACGACCGTGCCCTTCCTCTCCTGGCGGTGGTAAACGGGCGCATTGTGGCGGACGCCACCCTGCACCGCCGACGGGCCGGGGCGCGCCGTCATGTGGCGGAGATCCGCCTGGTGGTGGACCCCGATTACCGCCAGCGCGGGCTGGGCACCATCCTGATCCAGGAACTGTGCGCCATTGCCCACGACGCCGGCCTGGAGCGCATTACCTATGAGGCAGCCGCGGGCGCCCAAGACCTGGCCATTCAGACCGCCGAGCGCCTGGGGTTCGTGCGGGCGGCTGTCCTCCCAGGCTATATCAGGGACAGGGAGGGCAAGCCCTACGACCTGGTTATCCTCGACCTGCCCCTGGGCAAGTGGTATGAGTGGTGGCAGTTCTAACGGGTGGCGCCCTTTCCCAAAAGACCCTGCACCGCCGTTTTCCCTGCCGAGATAGTGAAGGACGGGAGGACAGATGCCTCTTCTCCGGAGCGTGCGCTACCAGCATATCCTGGTGCCCCTGGATGGAAGCGAGGTGGCCGCCCAGGCCATTCCCCACGCCGTTGCCCTGGCGAAAGCCTTCCAGGCCGAGATCACCCTCTTCCATGTGGTGCCCCGGGAGGGCATCCCCAGCAGACCCCTCACCCAGAAGGAGCGGGAGGCCTTCGCCCAGATAGACGCCTATCTGCAGAAGATCAAGGCGGAACTGGAAGGGGAGGGGATAGAGACCCACTGGGCGGTTACCGCCGGGGAGCCGGCCGCCGAAATCGTCCGCTACGCTTATACCCACAATGTGGATGCGGTGGTCATGTCCACCCACGGGAAGGGCGGGGCCTTCCAGCGCCTGTATGGGAGCGTGGCGGATGCGGTGCTCTCCCGCCTCACTATACCGGTGGTGCTCATCCGCCCCAAAGAGGCTCTGCGGGCAGGGGTTTAGGGCTTCGGTGGAGCGGGCGTCCCCCTCTTCCGTGGGTGGGCGGTGCCCACGGCGTCCCTTGCCGAGGGGAAGCGGTAGCGGCGTAACGCCCGGCGCAACTCCCCCAGGATGCGCTGGGGGGCGGTGGGGTCCACAAGAGCCGAGGTGGCTACCCCTACGGCGGTGGCTCCCGCCATGAGGTATTCCAAGGCGTCTTCCCCACTGGCCACGCCTCCGATGCCGATGATGGGGATGTCCACTGCGCCGTAAACCTGGAAGACCATAGCCAGCGCCACAGGCTTCAAGGCGGGGCCGGAGACGCCCCCTGTTCCGCCCCCCAGGAAAGGGCGTCGCGCTTTCAGGTCTATCGCCAAGCCCACCAGGGTGTTGGTGAGGGCCAGGGCGTCGGCTCCGGCGTGTTGGGCGGAACGGGCGATGGGGACGATATCTCCCACCTGGGGGGAGAGTTTCACGATGACGGGGAGGGAGGTGGCGGATTTCACCAGGCGGGTTACCAGGGCGGTGGCTTCGGCGCTCTGGGCGAAGGCCAGGCCCCCCTCCACATTGGGACAGGAGAGGTTCAGTTCCAGGGCGCTGATCCCCTTCACTCCTTCGGCACGGCGGGCCAGGAGGGCGAACTCCTCGGCCCGCTCCCCGGCGATGCTCAGGATGACGGGAATGGGCCAGGTGGCCCATTGGGGGGCGTAGCGCTCCAGGACGGCGTCTATTCCGGGGTTCTCCAGGCCGATGGAGTTGAGCATCCAGCCGTGCCCGTGGACGATGCGGGGGGTGGGGTTGCCCCCCCGGGGGCGGAGGGTGGTGGTCTTCACCACAACCGCCCCCAGACCGTGCAGACGCACCGTGGAGGGCAGGCCGGCGCCGTATCCGTCGCTCCCGAAGGTGCCCGATGCCCACACAAGGGGGCTGCGCATGCGCAGCCCCCGGGGATGGCCGGGTGCAAGGTCAACGGAGAGGTCCATAGCAATCCCCTGGGGGTATTGTGCCCCAGGCGGAGGGGGAGGGCAAGGGAGGGCGGGGGGAGAGGCCCTGGGCGCCTGGGGCCTTCCCCCCGCCGAAGGGTCTAACTCTTCCTGGGGGCCTCCCACAGGCTGGGGCTGTTGGAGGCCGGGCGGGGGGGCTTGTCCGGGATGCCGGTGGCGATAACGGTGATGCGGACACTGTCCCCCATGTTGGGGTCGTTGACCATGCCGAAGAAGATAATGGCCTGGGGGTCCACCTTGGTGGCGATGAACTCGCCGGTGGCGTTCACCTCGCCCAGGGTGAGGGAGGGCCCCCCGTTGACATTGAAGAGCACCCCTTTGGCGCCCTCAATGGAGATGTCCAGGAGGGGGTTGGAAACCGCCTGGCGGGCTGCCTCCAGGGCGCCGCCGGGGCCTTTGCCGGTGCCGAGGGCCATGAGGGCGTGGCCGGGGAGTTTCATAATGGTCTTGACATCCGCCATGTCCACATTGATCTCCCCGGGCACGTTGATGAGTTCCGCCACCGAGAGGACGCCCAGCATCACCGCCTCGTCGGCCATGAGCAGGGCCTGCTCTATGGGGACATCCCGCTTGAAGAGTTTCAGGAGGCGGTCGTTGTGGATAACGATGAGGTTGTCCACCTTGTCCCGCAGGCGGGCAATCCCGGCGTGGGCGGTCTCAAGACGGCGGGCGCCCTCAAAGGAGAAGGGGGTTGTTACCACCGCCACCACCAGGGCGCCGGTCTCCTTGGCGATTTCGGCCACTGTGGGAGCAGCGCCGGTGCCGGTGCCCCCGCCCATGCCGGCGCACAGGAAAACCAGGTCGGCCCGCCCGATGGCCTTCTTCAGGGCGGAGCGGGCGGATTCGGCTGCCTGGGCGCCCACCTCCGGGTTTCCGCCGGCCCCTAGGCCGTGGGTGAGGCGCTCCCCGATGTGCACCACCGTGGCCCCCTGCACCCGCTCTAGGGATTTGATGTCGGTGTTGGCGCAGATATACCGAACGCCGGGCACCTGCTTCTGCTCTTTGAGCATGCGCACGACGGCGTTGCACCCCCCACCACCAACACCTACCACGGCGATGCTAGCGGGGGCCTCACGGACGCGGGGCTTGCGGGTAGGACGAGCGGCAGTATCGACCATATCTACTCCCTCCAACGGCCCCAGGTGTCCTGGGGGCTGTATCACGCCACACTGTAAAGGGGGGTAGAGGGGCTTGTCAAGGGTTTTGAAGGCGTTTTAGCGGACGGTTCGGCCTTTTTCTAGCCCTGGGGAAAGGCCGTTTGAGGGGCGTGTTCCGCTCCTTTTTTCTGGGTGCTCCACAGGGTGTATACCCGCTCCCGGGGCCAGCCCGCTCGGCGGGCAACCTGGGCGACCGCCTGGCTGGGGCGCAGGCCCTGGGCACGGGCCTCCTGCAGGGCCTGGAGCACCTGGGCCTCGCTCCACGCCCCCTCCCCCGGGCTGGGGTTCCCCTGCACCACTATGGTGAACTCCCCCCGGGGCCGGGTGAAGTGGGCCAGGGCCTGGGAGAGGCTCCCCCGGAACACCTCTTCGTGGAGTTTCGTCAACTCCCGGCACACGGCGCAGGGGCGGTCGCCCAGCACCGTGAGGGCGTCCTGCAGGGAGGTCCGCAGGCGATGGGGGGCTTCAAACCAGACCAGGGTATAGGGGAGCGGGGCACACCGGGCCAGTGCCTCTCGCCGTTCCCGGCTCGTCCGGGGCAGGAAACCCAGGAAGAGAAAGGCGTCGGCGGGCAGGCCGGAGAGCGCCAGGGCGGTGGTAACCGCCGAGGGGCCGGGGACGACCGTTACGGAGAAGCCCTCCCGCACGGCTCCCTCCACCAGCGCCCGGCCGGGGTCGCTGATGCCTGGTGTCCCTGCCTCGCTCACCAGGGCGATGTCGCCCTCCCTTAGGCGCTCCAGGAGGTAGGGGAGGCGCTGGCCCTGGTTGTGTTCGTGGAAACTCACCAGGGGGGTGCGAATCCCGTAATGGGCCAAGAGTCCCCGGGTGGTGCGGGTGTCCTCGGCGGCGATAAGGGAGACCTCCTTGAGCAGGCGCAAGGCCCGCAGGGAGATGTCCTCCAGGTTGCCGATGGGCGTGGCGATGAGGTAGAGGGTGCCCATAGGCCTACCTCCTCCGTGCCTCAGCGTATCATACAAGGGGGAGGGCAAAAGGTGGCACAGGGCAAAGGGGCATGGGGGCTTTGGCTGGCGGTCGGGATAGGAGTGGGGGTGCTGTGGGCGGTGCTCCTGCTGGGGATGCGCTTCCCTTTAGGTGCGCCCTCTCTGCAGGAGGCGTTGGCCGAGCGCCTTATCAAGGCAACTCCCGGCTGGCTGTTCGGTTTCCTGCTGGACAGGCTCCTCTACCTGGCGAAGCCCCTTCTGCTGGTGGGGCTGTCGCTGGCGCTGGTGGGGATGGCGACGGGGGTGGTGGTGGGCGTCGGGCGGGTGGTAGGGGGGCGGTCGCCCCTGGGGGTGGTGATGGGGGTGGGAGGCGTCTTGGGGACGGTGGCGGTGGCGCTGGGGGCGCTGGCGGGGGGGA
>BEHZ01000061.1 GCA_002923335.1 bacterium HR23
GACCCCATCCTCAACCGGGGCCTGGAGGTGTGGAAACCCATCATCGCTGCGGTGAACGGCTACTGCCTGGCCGGCGGGATGACCCTCCTGCTGGCCACCGACATCCGCATCGCCGTGCCGGAGGCCCGCTTCAGCCTGGCGGAGGTGAAGCGGGGCATCTTGCCGGGCAATGGGGGCACCCAGCGCACCATCCAGCAACTCCCCTACCCCATCGCCATGTATCTCCTCCTCACGGGGGAGATGATAGACGCCCAGGAGGCCTACCGTATCGGCCTCATCAACAAGATAGTCCCCAGGGAGCAGTTGATGCCCGAGGCGGAGCGTATTGCCAACATTATTTGCGACAATGCGCCCCTGGCGGTGCGGGCTATCAAAGAACTGGCGGTGCGGGGGCAATACCTCCCCATTGAATACGGCCTGCGCCTGGAGCAGGCCATCGGCAAAATCCTCACCTTCACCGAGGACGCCAAAGAGGGGCCGAGGGCCTTCGCCGAGAAGCGCAAGCCCAACTTCCAGGGGAGGTAGCCCCCTCCCGTTTCTGGTCGCCTCCAGGCCTTGTATACTTTATATAGAGCCGTTCTTTCTCGGGGGGGAAATACTGTGGTGCCCGCTATCCTGGCTCAAGAGAACCCGGCGCTGGTGCTCCGGGAGGTCGTCCTGGCCCTCATCACCTTCGGAATAGCGGTGGGCATCGCCCTGGTGGTGAACTTCTTCCTGCAACGGGTGGTGTCCGTTTTCACCCGACGCACCGCCACCACCCTGGACGACCGCCTGGTGTCGGCGGTGCGGATGCCCCTGGTGCTCTTCATCCTCGTGGTCGGGGCGTATCTCGCCCTCCTGCACATTGACTTCCTGGGGCCTTACCAGGCACCTATTCGCAACGCCACCATTGTGCTGGTCATCTTCACCATCGCCTCCCTGGTGAACCGGGTAGTCGGTGCCCTGGTCACCTGGTATGGGGAGGAGATGGCCACCCGCACGAAGACCGATATAGATGAGAAACTCCTGCCCATTCTGCGTCGTGTCGCCTTCGCCGTCGTGTGGGGCATGGCCCTCATCATCGCCCTGGACCGCTTGCACATCAATATCAGCCCCCTGGTGGCGGGACTGGGTATTTCCGGTCTGGCGGTTGCCCTGGCCCTCCAACCCACCCTCTCCAACTTTTTCGCCGGCACCTACATCCTGACCGATGGCTCCATCCGGCCGGGGGACTTCATCCAACTGGACAGCGGTGTGATGGGGGAAGTGAAGGAGATCGGCTGGCGCACGACCAAAATCCAAACGCCAGAAAACAACCTGGTCATCATCCCCAACAACAAACTGGCGGATGCGGTGGTTACCAACTACTTCCACCCCACCAAAGAGATGAACGCTGTGGTCTCTTGTGGGGTGTCTTACGAGTCGGACCTGGAACGAGTGGAGAAGGTAGCGCTGGAGGTGGCGGAAAGGATTCAGAAGAGCCACCCCTCGGCCGTTCCCACCTGGACACCCGTCTTCCGCTTCCGGGAGTTTGGGGACTCCAATATCACCTTCATCGTGGTTCTGCGGGCCATAGACCGGGGAAGCACCTTCGCTTTGGTGCACGAGTTCATCAAGGCCCTACACCGCCGTTTCGCCCAAGAGGGCATCGTCATCAACTACCCGGCCCGCACCCTCTACTTCGCCGATGGGAAGGCCCTGCAGGTGCAGGTGCGGGAGGCCCGCCCCGTGCCGGCCAGCCAGCGGGAGGACCCTCCCCGGGGCTAGGCCCTCCTACTCCTGGGGGCGAAACGCCTCGGCGTTGTCCTGGGGGGCGTAGCCCAGCCACCGGCGGGCGTATTCTATGTCCCGATAGCGCCAGCGGTTATCCGACAGGGCGTAGAAGATGCCGAAGCGCAGGCTGGCCGGCGCCTCCACGCACCGCTCTATCATCTGGGCGATGTCCCGCTGACTGCACCAATTGGCCCAGTCGGCCGGGAGACGGGTGGGGCGGTCTTCCGCCGTTACATGGCCGATGCGGATACACAGCACCGAGATGCCGAAGGCATCGGCGTAGTAGCGCCCCAGGATTTCCCCCCACGCCTTGGCGCACCCGTAGAGACTCCGGGGGCGCAAAGGCGTCTCGTGGTTCACCAGGGGCCAAGGGAAGGGCACATCTTGATAGCGGGCCTCCACTAGGGCCTTATACGGCTCCTCCCGCTCCCATCCCCCGATCACCGCTCCACTGCTGGCGTAGATAATGCGCTGAACACCGTGTCGCCAGGCTGCCTCGTAGACATTGTAGGTGCCGATGATACTGGTGTGCAGGTTCCCCTCCCAGTCCTCCCCCAGATGGCCCGCCAGGTGGATGACCACCTCTTTCCCTTCAAAGGCTGGCAAGATGGCGTCAAAATCGGCGATGTCCGCCCGGTATGTGTGGATGCCCGGCACCGCCCGCCGGTTCAGGGCGAAGAGTTCATACCGCCCCTCCAGGCGACGCCGCACAATTCCCCCAATAAGACCGCTCATCCCCGTTACCAGCACTGTGCGCATGGACCATCTCCTCCGCAAGAGCCATGCCCAAGGTCAGGTTTTTCTGGGGTGCAGCACAAGGTGCGCCCGCCGGCCCTAGGGCCGATAAGGCCCCAGCAGGGGGCGCGAGGTAGTATAGCACGCGCCGTGGCTAGACCCGCACCGTCTCCCGTGGGGCGGGAGGGGATAGGGAGGCGGGAGCCTCCTGCCAAACGGGGAGGGTGAAGGAGAAGGTGGAGCCTTTCCCCACCTGGCTCTCCACCCATACCTCTCCACCCATGAGGTTCACCAGGGACTTGACGATGTAAAGGCCGAGGCCCGCCCCGGGGATGCGCTCTGTCTCCTTCCGATGGACGCGGTAGAAGGTGGTGAACAGATGGCGGGCGTCCTCCGGCGCAATGCCGATACCCTGGTCTATCACGCTGACAACCACCGCCCCCCGCTGGGCATCCCACCGCCCCCGCACCGTTACCGTCCCCCCGTTGGGACTGTATTTGACGGCGTTGCTCACCAGGTTCACCAGCACCTGAATAACCTTCTCCCGGTCGCCCCGCACTCGGGGCAGGTCGGGAGGGCAATCCACCACGCAGATGTGTTTGGGTGAGGGGGGGCTGGAGCGGAGGGCTTCGCCGACAACTGTGGACACCTCCAGCGGTTCCGGGCGCACCGTGAGCCGTCCCGACTGGAGGCGGGAAATGTTTAGCAGGTCTTCGGTGAGTTTGGCCAGCCGTGCGCTCTCCGCTCGGATATGCCCCAGCCACTCCCTTGCCTTCCCCTCCACCGGGGGGCTGTTCAACAGCAGGTCGCTGAAGCCCATAATGGCGGTGAGGGGTGTGCGCAACTCGTGGGACGCTACAGAGATGAAGGTGTTCTTCATCTGGTCGGCCACCCGCAGGGCCTCCGCCTCTCGCTCCGCCTGAGAGCGCCGGAACTGGGCCTCAAACAGCAGGGTGATAAGCAGGCCGTTGAGGAGGATAAAGCCGACCTGGAGGGAGAGGTCCCGTATCTCGTTGGGGAGCGGGGGGCGTCCGAAGATATAGGGGGTGAGGATAAAGGGGATGGAAGTAACCGCCGTGATGCCCAGGGCTATTAGCCCTCCCCTCAGCCGGAAGAAGGCTGGCATAGGCGATAATCCCCAGAAACTCCGCCTCGTGGAGCACATGGAGACGGAAGTAAGGGAGATTCGCCACATGGGGACGCAGGGCCGGGATATAGGTAGCGTAATGGAGGAACAGGTGCACCACCAGGGCAAGGGCGACGGCGACGGCATGCACTCGGCGGTAGCGGGGCTCCGTGAGCACCCTTACCCACCCCGCCATACACTCCCCCAGCCAGTGGGACGGCCCTTTCATAGACTCCCCATGCGCATTCCCTCGCCTGAGAAGGCATCTGGCCCCCATGGTAACAGGGTGCGTCGGCGAGCAAAGGGGGGCAGCCCCTATCGCCGGTCGGGGAGAAGACCCATCTTGCCAATTACTACGCACCGGTGGGGGTGCTGGTTGACCCGCCCTCTATGGCTTTAGAGACACCGCCCCCGAAAAGGGTATACAGGGTTTCCCGATGGCGGGCTGTGCGCCTAGAAGTGGAAGTGGCGGAAGAGCTGGATAACCGAGATGACGATGGATGCCCCCACCGTCATCCCAAAGGCGAAGATGCCGGCGAACATGGGGGTGTCGTATTTCAGGTGCATATAGAAGGAGGCCACCAGGGCGAACTTCCCCGCCCCCAGCAGGAGGAAAAGGGGCACCAGCACGGGGCGCAGGGCTTCGGTATAGAGGGGGTAACCGGGGAAGAGGCCCACCTCTATAGCGGTAATCACTGCCAGCACCACCGCCACCAGGGCGCAGGTCTTCGGCCCTGCCTTGTGCACCTCACGGGTCGGCTCCATGGTCTCGTTCCGCTGGGCCACGCCAGACCTCCCTGTCTAATAGAAGGATGCGCCGATGAGGTAGACCACGGCGAAGATCACGATCCACACCACATCCACGAAGTGCCAGTAGAGACCCGCAATCTCCACCCAGATGGCGTTCTTAGGGGTAATGCCCCCTCGGAAGGAGGCCAGGAAGAGGGAGAAGAGCCACAACACCCCTACTGTTACATGGGCGCCGTGGAAGCCCGTCAGGGTGAAGAAGGCGGAGCCCACGGGGTTCACCCGAGGGGTGAAGCCATCCAGGGTGAAGTGGTAGAACTCATACCCCTGGTCGGCCAGGAAGTGCACCCCCAGCAGCACCGTTGCCAGAAGGTAGATGCGCATCAGGCCCATCTTCCCACTGTGGGCCGACCACACCGCCAGCGCCATCGTTACACTGCTCATCAGGAGCACGAAGGCGCTCCAGGAGGTGATGGGGATGTTGAACACCTCGTGCAAGGGGGTGTGGGGGACCCGCTGGGCGTAGGCCACAAAGGTGGCGATGAGGGAGCCGAAGAAGAGGACATCCGACGCCAGGAAGAGCCACATCAACACTTTGCGGTGGTCTTCGCCCGTGGTCGTAGGGGGGTGCACCGCCTCGTGGCCGTGGGGTGTTAGGGACTTCTCCATCTCTGCTACTCCTTGCTATGGACGGCGCCCTGGAGGGGCGGCTCTATAGCCCAGGCCACAATGGCGCCGATAGTTATGGCCAAACCCAGGGCGATCACCGCCGGGTGGTAAATGGTCCCCACCCCGGCCACCGCCAGCCCCAGGGCCAGGACGAGAGGGATAATGGAAGGCTTGGGCAGGTGAATGACCTCCCGCCCTGGCCCCGGCTGGTGCCCCTCCCCCGGGGCATGGGGGTCCCCGTTGGAGCCACCCCCTACGGGCGCCACTCGGCGCTGACGCTTCTGCTCCCACCAGGCGTCTCGCCCGTGGACGACGGGGATCTCCTCAAAGTTGTATTCGGGCGGGGGCGAGGGGATAGACCACTCCAGGGTGCGCCCGTCCCAGGGGTCGCTCCCCGCCGGCTCCCCCTTGCGCAGGCTCCGGAGCAAGTTATACGCAAAGACCAGGATACCCAGGGCCAGGATGTAGGCCCCAATGGTAATCAGCAGGTTCAGACCACCCCAACCCGCCTCCGCGGGGTAGGTGTAGATGCGCCGGGGCATGCCCAGCGCCCCCAGGATGTGCATGGGGAAGAAGGTGAGGTTGAAACCGATGAAGGTGAGCCAGAAGTGCCACTTCCCCAGCCCCTCGTCCAGCAGCCGCCCCGTCAGTTTGGGGAGCCAGTAGTAAACGCCGGCGAACATGGCCATCACCAGCCCCCCGAAGAGGACATAGTGGAAATGGGCCACCACGAAGTAGGTATCCTGCTGTTGGCTGTCAATGGGGGGCGAGGCGTGCATCATCCCGCTCAGACCGCCCAGGATGAAGAGGAGCACCGTGGCCCCGGCGAACAGCATGGGCACCCTCCAGCGGATGCGCCCGCCCCACATGGTCGCCAGCCAGTTGAACACCTTCACCCCGGTGGGGATGGCGATAAGCATGGTGGAGAGGGAGAAGGCGAAGTTGCCCACCGGCCCCATCCCTGTGGTGAACATGTGGTGTGCCCACACGCTGAACCCCAGGAAGGCGATGGCCCCCATGGCCAGCACCATGGTGCTGTAGCCAAAAATGGGCTTGCGGGAAAAGGTGGGGATCACCTCCGACAGGATGCCGAAGGCAGGGAGGATAAGGATATACACCTCGGGGTGGCCAAAGACCCAGAAGAGGTGTTGCCACAGGAAGACATTGCCCCCGGCCGCAACATCAAAGAAACGGGTCCCGTAGAAGCGGTCAAACCACAGGAAGATCAGCGCCACGGTGAGCACCGGGAAGGCGAAGATAACCAGGATAAAGACAACGGTCAGCGCCCATACCATAAGGGGCATGCGCATCAGCGTCATGCCGGGGGCACGCATATTGATGATGGTTACCAGGAAGTTGAAGGCGCTGGCCATAGTGGAGAGGCCCAGGACGATAAGCCCCATCACCCAGAAGTTGGCCCCGATGCTCTGGGTGAAGGGGCGGGTGGACATGTTGGCGTAGCCCGTCCACCCCACATCAAAGGCGCCCCCCGCCAGCCACCCGGCGTTGAGGAGGATTCCGCCAAAGAGGAAGACCCAGTAACTCAGGGCGTTCAGGCGGGGGAAGGCCACATCCCGTGCCCCTATCATCAGGGGGAGCACCATGTTGGCGAAGACGGACGCTGCAGGGGTGCCCACCAGGAACACCATCAGGGTGCCGTGCATGGTATACAACTGGTTATACACGGCGGGGGTGAGGACGCCGGCGTCGGGCCGGGCCAGTTGCAAGCGCAAGATAAGCGCCTCTACTCCGGCCAGCAGGAACCAGAAGAGCACCGTCCAGAAGTAAAGCAGCCCGATGCGCTTATGGTCTACGGTGGTGAGCCACTCCCAGACGGTGGACCAGAGGCCCCCTTCCGCAGGGCGCCGCAGGGTGCCAGCACTCACAGCCATGTTGCGCCTCCTACTTCAAGGTGGCCAGGAAGGCCACCAGGGCGGATATCTCTTCATCGGTGAGGTTCAGGTTGGGCATCTTGGAGCCGGCCTTCACCGCCGGAGGATTGCGGAGCCAGCGGGCCAGGTCCTCCGGCGTGTTGGGGAGGGCCATGGCGGCGACCCCGTCCCGGCTGGCGATACCGGTCAGGTTGGGGCCGATAATGCCACGGGCGTTGGTGCCGTCAATGGTGTGGCAGGCGTTGCATCCACGGGCCTGGAAGACCTGCCACCCCTTCTCAGCCTCCCCGGCCAGGGGCGGAAGGGTGTAGGCCTGCCTGCTCTGCACCCAGCGCTCAAACTCCTCGGCGGGGAGCACCTTCACCCGGAAGCGCATAAGGGCGTGGGAAAGGCCACAGAACTCGGCGCACTGGCCGTAGTAGGTGCCCGTCTCCAGCGGAGTAAAGGTTAGGCGTGTGGTAACGCCAGGGTTGGCGTCGGCCTTCCCCGCCAGGCGGGGCACCCAAAAACTATGGATCACATCCGCAGAGCGCAGGGTCAGGGCCACCGGGCGCCCGACCGGGAGGTAAAGTTCGTTCCCGCTCACCAGAGGGTTGCCGTCGGCCCCTTTGTAGTCCAGGTAGCGGAACTCCCACCACCACTGGTGGCCCACCACCTGCACCTGGAGGGCGTTGGGGGGTGGCGCCTGTCCGAAGCGGAAGACGGTGCGCCAGGAGGGGATGGCCACAATGAGGACGATGATGGTGGGGATGAGAAACCAGGCGAACTCCAGGGCCGTGTTCCCGTGCACCTCTTTGGGTTCCCCGGCGCCCGGGCGCTCACGGAAGCGGAAGAAGGCGTAGAGAAGCAAGGCGATAACGCTCACGCCCACAAAGAGTGCGGCGCCGATGAGAAGCCAGTAGAGTCCCAGGATGGTGCGGGCCTGGTCGCCCTGTCCACCAAAGGTGTTCTGGGGGGAAGCGCACGCGGTCAACAAGAGGAGGAAGAGGGAGATGCCCCAGGCCACCCAACGAGGACGGCGTAGAAGAGGAGGGATACGCATCTGGCTGTGCCTCCAGCGGGGGCGGTGCCGGCCCAATTGTGGAGCGGTTCGCTCCCATTTTCACAGACTAACACATGTGTGAAGTCTTGTCAACATATCTAGGTGAGCATCCCCTTACCGGGCCGGAAGGGGGGGCCTAGGGCCTCTGCCGGGACGCCTCCACCCGCTCCGCCAGAGGGTGGCGGGTAACGCCGTGAAGACGGCGCGCCCAGAGGAGCAGGGATAGCAGGACCCTCCCCACCAGGGGCAGGGAAACAAACCATCGCATGGTAAGGGTGTCGTCCCCCCGTATCAGGTGGCTCCCCTGGAAGCCCACCCTGGCCCGATAGGTGAAGAAGTAGGCCAGGGGATGGACCCGGTTGGCCAGGTGGTCGCACACCAGATGTCCCAGAAACCCCAGGGACGCCCCGATGGCCAGGGGGTTCCACCCCGTCAGCCAGCAGGCCACCACCGCCAGGGGGAGCCACTCATAGGCGTGGAGCACAAACCACACCTTCAGAGGCCTGTCCAGCACCCAGCGCCGGTAGACCTCGGGGATATGATCCAGGTCAAGCAGGACGCCCACCCCCACGGCGGTGGGGAGGGCCAGAGGCTCCCCGGTGAAAGCCCACGCACCCCCACCCAGCACCGCCGAGACCAATAGGTGTTCGTGGGGCTTCACGCTACACCAGCAACGCTACGGGGTTTTCCAGCAGAGCCTTAATGCGCCCCAGGAAGCGGGCTGCCTGGGCGCCGTCGGCCACCCGATGGTCTACCGAGAGGGTCGCCGTGAGCATCTGACGCACCACCACCTGCCCCTCCCGCACCACCGGCCGGGGGCGCACCGAACCCACCGCCAGCACTGCCGATTGGGGCGGGTGGATAATAGCGATGAAACTGTCCACAGCATACATGCCCAGGTTGCTGATGCTGAAGGTGGCCCCCCCATACTCTTCGGGAGTGAGGTGGCCCCGGTTGGCCCGCTCCACCAGGTCTTTAGACGCCTGGGCGATCTGGGCCAGAGACTTGCGGTCGCAGTCCAGCAGGGCAGGGACGATGAGCCCCTGGTCCCCCTCAAGGCTAATGGCGATGCCGATGTGCACCGCCTTATGCAGGCGCAGTTTCCCCTCCTGGAAGGAGGCGTTGAAGGACGGGAACTCGGCCAGGGCCAGGGCGCACGCCCGGACCAGCATATCGTTGACGCTCACCCGAATGCCCCGAGGCTCCAGGGCCTTGTTGACCTCCTGGCGCAGGGCCAGCGCCTCGGTCATATCTATCTCCGCCGAGACATAGAAGTGCGGTATCTCCTGCTTGGCACGGGCCGTCAGGCGGGCAATGGCCTGGCGCATCTTGGACAGTTCCACCACCTCCTCCCCGACAGGGGCAGGAGCAGGAGGGGGCGTGGGGACGGTCCGCTTCGCCTCGGCCGCACGGCGCACATCCGCCTCGGTAATGC
>BEHZ01000062.1 GCA_002923335.1 bacterium HR23
AACGGAACAAGGTTATCAGGGGCAGACAAGGGAATTTCGCCGAGGGTATTGACAAACCCCTAGCAGGCATGTATAGTCCTGCCCAGAGGCCTTCCCCTTCCCCTGTGCCCCCAAGAGGGGCTACGGCCTTTGAGCACCAATCTGGAAGGAGGCGCAATGTCGCGGGGTAAGTTTTTCCTTCTCGGGGTGCTAGTGCTTCTCTTAGGGGCGGTGCTGGCGTGCCGGGCTGCGCCGGCGCCCACGGGGCCTACCCCGACGCCCACAGTGGTCGCCCGCCCCGCTGCCCAGCCCACTCCCACCCCTCCCCCAACGCCTACACCTATCCCCATTGTCGCCCCGGGTGTGGCGGTAACCCCCACTCCTACTCCCATTCCCACGCCTACTCCCGCGCGGGCCGAGGGGAAATACGGGGGTATTCTCGTCTTCGCCCAGGAGCGGGACGTGGTGTCGGCCGAAATCAGTATGTATGAGGGCCTCAGTTATCTGAGCCAGCATCCCACCCGCCCCCTCTACAGCCAGATTGTGATGAATGACCCCCAGGATGCCTACAAGGTCATTCCCGACCTGGCGGAGCGGTGGGAGATGCGCCCTGACGGGATGCAGTGGACCTTCTACCTGCGGAAGAACGCCCTCTGGCACGACGGGAAGCCGGTAACCGCCCACGATGTCAAGTTCACCTTTGACCGCATGTTCAACCCCCCACCGGGGCAGGTGCGAGGGCGGGGCGCTCCCGTGACCGACTATATGGAAGGCCCCGATGCGGTGGTGGTGAAGGACGACTATACCGTCCAGTTCAACCTGAAGTTCCCTGCCGCCTCCTTCCTTGCGCTGATGAACAACCCCTACCTGGTGGTGATGCCCAAGCACTACGTGGAATCCCGCCCCGATAAACAGGTGCGGGTGTGGAAGGATGTCATCGGGAGCGGGGCCTTCAAGGTCAAGAGCATGACCCCCGGCTCCTCCTACGAGATGGTGAAGTTTGACAAGTTCTACATCCCCGGGCGGCCCTACCTGGATGGTATTCGGGTGTTGGTGATGCCTGACCCCGCCACTCGCTTCGCTGCCCTGCGTGCCCATCGCCTGCACATGATCCCGCAAAGCGTTACTTACCCCCAGGCGGAGGTTATCGTCAAGGAACTGCCCCATATTGTGCTGCAGCGGGTGCCCCGCATCGCCGGAGACACCATCCAGTTGAACACCAAGCAACCGCCCTTTGACGACCCCCGCGTGCGTCGGGCGGTCGCCCTTGCCATTCCCCGTGCGTGCTTGAAGGACGGCCCCTGCTACCCTGTGGAGCCCGACGGGTATATGGGCGGGGTGCTTTTCCCCTACGGTCCGTGGGCGCTGCGTCCTGAGGACTTGGCAGATAAGGTCCCGGGCTACGCCTCCACCGTGGCGGGCAAGGAGAAGGAAAGGGAGCAGGCCCGTCGGCTCCTGGCCCAAGCGGGTTACCCCCAGGGCCTCAAGATCGTGATGGACACCCGGGAACTGCGCTCCTATATTGACAGCGCCCAATGGGCCATTGAGGAACTGCGCAAGGTGGGGATTGAAGTAACCGACCTGAAGATCCACGACAGCGCCTCTTACTACAACCTGACCCTGGAGGGGCGGCACAAGATCATCGCCCACGGGCACGCTTTCGCCCTGGACGACCCCGACCTGGTGATCCCCGACCATTACCTGTGCGGTGGTGCGGAGAACCACCCCAAGTTGTGTGTCAAGGAGATCGACGATCTCTTCGCCAAGCAACAGCGCATCCTGGATGTGGGGGAGCGCATCAAGGTTTTGAAGGAACTGCAATACAAAATCCTGGACCAGGACGCCAAGATATGGATCGCCTGGGAGGTGTCTCGGGTGCCCCTATGGCCGGAGGTGAAGGGCTGGTATGCGGTCAACAGCCTCTACATGAGCCAGCACTTCTGGGATGTGTGGCTGGAGCAGTAAGTAGGGCCAGGAAAGGGGAGAGGGATGCGGGATTACCTGATACGGCGCTTCCTGCTCCTCATCTTCACCGTGTGGGGGGTGAGTGTTGTCATCTTCCTCATTATGCGGGTGGTGCCTGGCGACCCCATCATGGCCCTTATGGGGGAAGGAGGCGCCACCAAAGAGCAGATAGCGAAGATCCGCCGGGACCTGGGGCTTGACCGTCCCCTGGCGGTCCAATACTTTGACTGGTTGTGGGACACGCTGCGCCTGGACCTGGGCAAGTCCCTGTGGAAGGGGACGGACATCACCTGGGAACTGAAGACTCGTCTGCCGGTTACCCTGGAACTGGCCGTTATGAGCCTGCTCCTGGTGGTGATTATCGCCATGGTCTCGGGAGTGCTCTCGGCGTTGCGCCAGGATACCTGGGTGGACTACTTCTTCCGGGTGTTTACCATTGGGGGCCTGGCTTTGCCGGCCTTCTGGGTGGGCATCTTGGTGATCCTAGCCCTGGCCCTGTGGTTCAACTGGCTCCCCACGATTCAGTATGTCCCCTTCTTTGAAAACCCCAGGGAGAACCTGATTCAGTTCATCTTCCCCGCCGTGGTCATCGGCTGGAGGGGCGCAGCGGTAACGGGGCGGATGGTGCGCTCCTCGATGCTGGAGGTGTTGCGAGAGGACTACATCCGCACCGCCCGGGCCAAGGGGTTGGCGGAGCGGGTGGTGGTCCTCCGCCACGCCCTGAAGAACGCCTCCCTCCCGGTGGTTACCGTGCTCGGCATTGAGGCGACCCTGCTGTTGGGTGGGGTGGTAGTCATTGAGCAGGTGTTCAGTTTGCCCGGCCTGGGGAGGGCGTTGGTGCAGTCCATCTACTATCGGGACTACCCGATGGTGCAGTTCCTGGTAACCTTCTTCGCCGTGGTAACCGTGGTGATCAACCTGCTGGTGGATATCACATATGGCTGGCTAGACCCCCGAATCCGCTACGAGTAGGGAGGAGGAGAGCGTGGCCCAGGGCATCCCTACCGAGGCGATCCAGTCCAGCGGGGAGGTGCGGGCGTTGCGGAAAAGCCCCTGGAAAGGGGTGGTGCGGTTCATCATACGCAAGCCCCTGGGGGCGGCCGGCGCCGGGATGATCCTGCTCCTTGTGGTTTTCGCCTATGTGGGGGTCCTGTTCATGCCCTACGGCAAACTGGAGCAGAATATTCCCGAGGCCCTCCAGGCCCCCAGCCTTCGCCACCCCCTGGGCACCGATCAGTTTGGACGGGATATGCTCACCCGGATAATGTATGCATCCCAGGTCTCCCTTTTTATCGGCTTCGCTACGGTGCTGGTCAGCGGTCTTGTGGGGGGTATCTTGGGGGTGGTGAGCGGTTATATGGGGGGGACCGTGGACCTCCTCTTCCAGCGCCTCGTGGATGTGCTTATGTCGTTCCCTCTGCTGATCCTGGCTATGGCCATCGTGGTGATGCTGGGGGCGTCCACCAACAATGTGATCATCGCTATCGCCATTTCCTATGCTCCCCGCCTGGCACGGGTGGTGCGCTCCGTTGCCCTTTCGGTGCGAGAGAAGCAGTATGTGGAAGCCGCCCGCGCTGTCGGTTGCCCTGACTGGCGCATTATGCTCTACCATGTGGCCCCCCAGTGCATAGCCCCTACCTTGGTGCTGGTAACCGCCCAGTTGGGCGCAGCCATCCTGGTGGAATCTTCCCTGAGTTTCCTGGGCATGGGGACGCAGGAGCCGAACCCCTCCCTGGGGAATATGCTGAGCGGTGCGGCGGCGGGCTATTTTGAAATGGCCCCCTGGATGGCCATCTTCCCCGGGCTGGCTATCGGCGTGGCGGTATTTGGGTTCAACGTCTTTGGCGACGCCCTACGGGATGTGCTGGACCCTCGCCTGCGAGGGGCGGGGCGTTAGGGCTATTGACACGCCCCCCTTGCCCTTGCTACCATAACAACCAAAACCCAAGACAGCAGAGGCGACGAACGGGACGAGTAGGCCCCCAGCGAGGCCCCAGAGAGCCGGGGGAGGTGCGAGCCGGCGCCTGCGCAGGGGTTGAATGGACCCGGGAGCCGCACCCCGAACGGGGCGGACGCCCCCAGTAGGCGGTGCCGGAGGGGCCCCGTTACCACGGCCCTGGGTGGCTCCGTGCCTCACCCCGCACGTCCACCGAGAAGGAGATGCCTGCCCTGGGGAGAGAACGGCAAGGCAGGCGAAGAAGGGTGGCACCGCGGTGAGCCATGGCCCCGCCCCTTTACGGCGGGGCCTTTTTATTTCGGGAGAATAAGGGGGCGTAGAGAGCGCCCCCACGAGGAGGTGCGCATGTCCGAGGAGACGAAAATCCTTCTATTGGAGCGGGAGATACCTACCCACTGGTATAATGTGCAGGCTGACCTCCCCCGGCCCCTTCCACCGGTCATCCACCCCGGCACCAAACAGCCTATTGGCCCCCAGGACCTGGCTCCCATTTTCCCCCAGGCCCTTATCCTGCAAGAGGTGTCTCGGGAGCGGTGGATCCCCATCCCGGAGGAAGTGCGCCGGGTCTATGCCCTGTGGCGTCCCACTCCCCTCTACCGTGCCCACCGCCTGGAGAAGGCCCTGGACACCCCCGCCCACATCTACTACAAGTATGAGGGGGTGTCTCCCCCGGGAAGCCATAAACCCAATACGGCTGTCGCCCAGGCCTACTACAACAAGCAGGAGGGGGTCCGCCGTCTGACCACCGAGACGGGGGCGGGCCAGTGGGGCAGCGCCCTGGCCTTCGCCTGTCGGCTCTTCGGGCTGGAGTGTAAGGTTTACATGGTGAAGGTCTCCTACTTCCAGAAGCCCTACCGCCGGGTCATGATGGAGACCTGGGGGGCCAAGGTGGTGCCCAGCCCCAGTCCCGACACCAACGCCGGCCGAAGCATCCTGGCCAAGGACCCCGAAAACCCCGGCTCCCTGGGCATCGCCATCAGCGAGGCGGTGGAGGACGCTGCTACCCACGAGGACACCAAGTATTCCCTCGGCTCTGTGCTCAACCACGTGCTCTTGCACCAGACGGTGATAGGGGAGGAGGCACGCCTCCAGATGGAGAAGGCAGGGGAGTATCCCGATATCGTGGTGGGGTGCATCGGGGGAGGCTCCAACTTCGCCGGCATCGCCCTCCCCTTCGTTCGGGACCGCCTGCAGGGGCGCACCAGGACCCGCTTCATTGCCGTGGAGCCGGAGGCCTGCCCTTCTGTGACCCGTGGCGTCTACGCCTACGATTTCGGCGATACGGCCGGGATGACGCCCCTTCTGAAGATGCACACTCTGGGCCACACCTTTATGCCCCCGCGCATTCACGCAGGAGGATTGCGCTACCACGGTATGGCCCCCATCATCTCCCTTCTGGCGGAGGAGAAGGTGGTGGAAGCGGTGGCGGTGCACCAGAACCCCACCTTTGAGGCGGCCGTTACCTTCGCCCGTGCCGAGGGCATTATCCCTGCCCCCGAATCCGCCCACGCCATCCGTGTGGTGATAGACGAGGCCCTGAAGGCCAGGGAAGCGGGGGAGAGGCGGGTTATCCTCTTCAACCTGTCGGGGCACGGCCACTTTGATATGCAAGCCTACGATGAATACCTGTCGGGGCGCTTGCAGGACTACGCCTATCCTCGGGAGGCGGTGGAGCAGGCCATGGCCCTGCTCCCGAAGGTGTAGCGTGGGCAGGAGGTCAAGGGTATTTGAGGGCACGCCCCTCCCCGGCAAGCGGTGGCGCAGGGAGCGGAAACGCCCCTGTCGCCTATAACCCCTTGCCGAAGGAGGAGCGCATGTATTACCCCACGCTGGACGAGGTCAAGGTCCTTGCCCGACAAGGGAACCTTATCCCCATCTCTCGGGAACTCAACGCCGACCTGGAGACCCCCGTCTCCGCCTTTCTGAAGGTGGCCCGCCCCCCCTACGCTTTCCTGCTGGAGAGCGTAGAAGGGGGCGAGCGTCTGGCCCGCTACAGTTTCCTGGGCACCGAGCCCCAGAGGGTGCTGCGCATCGGCCCCAGCCAGCCCGATGGCCCCGGCGACCCCCTGGCCTTGGCACAGAGGGAACTCTCCCGCTACCAGGCGGTAACGGTGCCCGGCCTCCCCCGCTTCCACGGGGGCATAGTGGGCTATCTGGCCTACGAGGTGGTGCGCTACTTTGAGCCTACCGTGCCCCCTCCCCGTGCCAATACCCTCGGCCTGCCGGAGGCCGTGTTCCTTCTGGTGGATACTCTGCTGGTGTTTGACCACCTGCGCCATACTATCAAAGTGGTGAGCCACGCCTACATAGAGGGCTCGGTGGAGAGGGCGTATGCCCAGGCGGTGGCCCGCATTGAGCGCCTGGTGCGACGGTTGGCCCGTCCCCTTCGCTTCCCCGGCCGGCCAAGCGCCCCTTGGTGGCCGGCACGGGGGCATAGCGTCGTCTCTCCGGCAGGGGGGCTGGACTACGGAGGGGCATCCCGAAGCGAGGGGCTTCCTTTCACATCCAATATTCCCAGAGCCCAATACCTGGAGATGGTGAGGCGGGCAAGGGAATACATCTGCGCCGGGGACGTCATTCAGGTTGTCCTCTCCCAACGCTTCGCCTGCCCCACCTCTGCTCGCCCCATTGACCTTTACCGTGCCCTGCGAGCCATCAATCCCTCTCCCTATATGTTCTTCCTGGAACTCGGGGACTTCTACCTGATCGGAGCGTCGCCGGAGTTGCTGGTGCGCGTGGAGGAGGGGGAGGTGGCCACCCACCCCATCGCCGGCACCCGCCCTCGGGGGAGGACCCCGGAGGAGGACAGGGCGCTGGAGGAGGAGTTGAGGGCCAGCGAGAAGGAGCGGGCAGAGCACCTGATGCTCCTGGACCTGGGGCGCAACGACATCGGGCGGGTGAGTCAGCCGGGCACCGTTCGGGTTACCCAAATGATGGAGGTGGAACGCTACAGCCATGTGATGCACCTGGTCTCCCACGTGGTAGGACGCCTGCGCCCCGACCTCACCTGTTACGATGCCCTGCGTGCCTGTTTCCCCGCAGGCACTGTCTCCGGTGCCCCCAAGGTGCGGGCCATGCAGATCATCTCCGAACTGGAGCCGGACGCCCGAGGCCCCTACGCCGGGGCGGTAGGGTATTTCAGTTTCTCCGGCAATATGGACACCTGCATAACCCTGCGCACCATCGTCCTGAAGGACGGGGTGGCTTATGTGCAGGCCGGCGGGGGCATTGTCTACGATTCAACGCCGGAAGGGGAATACGAGGAGTGCCACCACAAGGCCCGTGCCCTCCTCCGTGCCATCCAGGAGGCCCAGGTGGGGAGGTAACCGTGCTGGTGCTCATTGACAACTACGACAGTTTCACCTACAACCTCTACCAATATCTGTGCGAACTGGGGGCCGAGGTGCGGGTGGTGCGTAATGACCAGGTAACCCTAGAGGACTTGGAGGCCCTGGCTCCCCAAGGCCTGGTGGTTTCGCCGGGACCGTGCACTCCCCGCGAGGCGGGTATCTCCAACGACGCCATCCGCCACTTCGGCCAGCGCATCCCGGTGCTGGGGGTGTGTCTAGGGCACCAGTGCATTGGCTCTGCCTTCGGCGCACGGGTGGGGCGTGCCCCCGAAATCGTCCACGGCAAGACCTCCCTCATCCATCACGATGGCAAGGGCGTCTTCCGGGATTTGCCAAACCCCTTCCCTGCTACCCGCTACCACTCCCTTGTGGTCTACGAAGAGGGTCTGCCCGACTGTTTGGAGGTGAGTGCCCGCACCGCCACCGGCCTGATTATGGGGCTGCGGCACCGTAGCCTACCCATTGAGGGGGTGCAGTTCCATCCCGAATCCATCGCCACACCCCACGGAAAAGCCCTCCTGCGCAACTTCCTGGACATGGTATACTCAAGGGAAGGAGGCGTGGGGACGCTATGAACCTGAAGGAGTTGGTTTCTGCCCATCGGGCCAACAGCCCCCGCCTGAGTGCCAAGCCCCCCGAGGCACTGCTCCTCTGGTATGCTGACCTGGGCCTGGAGGTATGGGACGAGGAGGTGCGTTACCATTGCCCTTCCTGTGGCACCCCCCTCACCATGTTGGTAGAGGAGTTCGTGCATCGGGATACCAATGAAGACCTGCGGTGCGAGGGGTGCCGTGGGGAACTGGAAGAGCGCGGTGGCCCCATGGCCTAGCCCGGAAAGGAGTTGGCGTGGCGGTGAAAGCCTACATCCTCATCACCGTAGACACGGCCCTCACCAAGCAAATTGTGGCAACCCTTCGGCGCAACCCGAGGCTGAAGGAGGTCAACGAGGTGCTGGGGCCTTTTGACATCATCGTGGAGATGGAGGCCCCCGACCTGGACGGCGTCACCACCGCCCTGCGGGAGGAGGTGCGCCCCATCCCCGGCATCCGCAACACCCTTACCTGTGTCGTGATGCATTCCTGAGGGTCTATCCTACACCCATATCTGGGGCGAGAAACGAGGGCACCTGCTCCTGGGGTGCAATGTGCGCACCGCCGTCTCGTGTTCCCCCATCGGCCTCGTCCGCAACGGCATTACCGACCTCACAGGCATCACCTGGGAGGAGACGACCTCCCAGGTGGTCCTTGACCCCCCATGGGAGCCGGCGCTGGAGGGCATAGAAGCCTTCTCGCACATCTGGGTCGTCTTTTGGCTGGACCGTGCGGAACCGCCTCCTTCCCTGAAAGCCCGCCCCATGGGCCGGGAGGACATGCCGGAGGTAGGCATCTTCGCCACCCGCTCCCCTCGGCGCCCCAACCCTATCGGCATCACCGTTGTGCGCCTGCTGGAACGGCGGGGAAGGGTGCTGGTGGTGCGGGGATTGGACGCCCTGGATGGCACCCCCGTGCTGGACCTCAAGCCCTACTTGCGGGGAGATAAGGTCGCCCGTCCACGACTCCCTTCCTGGCCCCGCAAACTGGGGGACAGGGTCAAGAGATTTTAGGAGCACCCGCCAGGCTATTGACACCGTCCCCCCGGTGTTCCTAGCATGGGGCTACCGCACGCCACCCTGGGCCTGTGGAGAAACTGGGCAACGGAGGCGAGGCATGACCACCAAGGCATACATCCTTATTGAGACGGCTGTCGGCAAGACCCGTGATTGGTGCAGGCGGTCCGCAACATCCCCGGCATGCGCTCGGTGGACGCCGTAACCGGCCCTTATGATGTGATCGCTGTCCTGGAGGCCGATGACCTGAACGTGATCGGGCAGACGGTTACCGAGAGGATTCACACCGTTAGTGGCGTCCTGCGCACCGTTACATGTCTGGCTGTAACGGTGCGTTAGGGGCTTTGCTCTGGAGGGAGGGTGGCCATGGAGTATCGTTTCACGCCCGAAGAGGAGGCTTTCCGGCAGGAGGTGCGTGCTTTTCTGCAGAAGGAACTCCCGCCCGGTTACATCGGCGCCGTTACCCTGGGGGACGAGGAGGACGAAGCCCTGCACAAGCGCATGCAACG
>BEHZ01000063.1 GCA_002923335.1 bacterium HR23
CGGTGGGGGTATAGGTCTTGACCGCCGCCACCAGGTCATCGGGGGAGAGGCCGCGGGCACGGGCGATCTGCTCCACCGAGGTGGGGAGCGCCCCGGAAGGCGCCAGGGCGGTGGGGGTGGGGGTAGGCTTCTGCTGTTGGCAAGCGGCTAAGGCCAGCACCCCACCCAGCACCAGGACACCCAGGAGGGCTAACCACCATCTCTTCATACTGTCGCCTCCTTCTTTCTCCTTTACCCCTTCTTGTCCCTGGGGGCATCAGGGTGCACCCCCAGAGGGGATAAGGGGAGAGGTGCTATCCCGATTTCCATGCTCAGGGGAACCTGTGGGGGGCGTTAGGGCCAGGTGTCCTGAAAGGGAGGGGGCCAAAGGCCTATGCCAAAAGTCCTACCTGAAAGGGAGAGGGGCATCTCAATATGCCAGGGGCGCCCGCACCCCACCGGGAAGCGGAGGCCTCGGTCCGCGTCTGCAGGGAGGGGGCGTTTGGGGGCCGTTTGCCACCCCCTTGACAGAACTGCTGGGCCATCGGTAAGATAACACCAGAGGTTTAGCACTCGGAGACACCGAGTGCTAAAACGGGTGTAAGGAGGGTGTGCATGCCACGGCAGTTCCAACCCCTCGGCGACCGTGTGGTCGTCCGTCCCATTGAGCGGGAAGAGGTTACCAAGAGCGGTATCGTGCTCCCTGAAACGGCCAAGGAGAAGCCCCAAGAGGGTGAGGTTATCGCGGTAGGCCCCGGGCGCCTCACCGACGACGGCAAGCGCATCCCCATGGAACTGGCGGTGGGGGACCGGGTCCTTTTCGCTAAGTATGCCGGCACCGAGTTCAAGGAGGATGGGGTGGAATACCTCATCATCCGGGAGTCCGACATCCTGGCCAAAATCAAAAAGTAGGGGAGGTGCGAAATGCCCAAGCAGTTGGTCTTCGGGGAAGAGGCCCGCAAGCGCCTGCGGGCTGGGGCCGACACTCTGGCAGAAGCGGTGCGGGTTACCCTGGGCCCCAAAGGGCGCAATGTGGTGCTGGACAAGAAGTTCGGCCCCCCGCAGGTCTGCTCCGACGGCGTTACCATCGCCAAAGAGATTGAACTGAAAGACCCCTTTGAGAACATGGGCGCCCAACTCCTCAAGGAGGCGGCCAGCAAGACGAACGACATCGCCGGCGACGGCACCACCACCTCCGTCGTGCTGGCCCAGGCCATTATGCACGAGGGCTTCAAGAACATCGCCGCCGGCGCCAACCCCATGGCCCTCAAGCGGGGCATTGAGCGTGCGGTGGAGGCCATTAAAGAGGAACTGAAGCGCATGGCCAAGCCTGTGGAGGGCAAGGAGCAGATCGCCCAGGTCGCCGCCCTCTCGGCCCACGAAGAGGAGACCGGCAAACTCATCGCCGAAGTCATGGAGAAAGTGGGCAAGGACGGGGTCATCACCGTTGAGGAGTCCAAGGGCATCAAGTATGAGGTGGAGTATGTGGAGGGGATGCAGTTTGACCGCGGCTACATCTCCCCCTACTTCATCACCAACCCCGAGCGCATGGAGGCGGTGGTTGAAGACCCCTACATCCTCATCACCGATAAGAAGATCTCCGCCATCAACGACATCCTCCCCGCTCTGGAGCGCATCCTGCAGGTGAGCAAGAACATCGTGGTCATCGCCGAGGATGTGGAGGGGGAGGCTCTGGCGACCCTGGTGGTCAACAAACTGCGGGGCACCATCAACGCCCTGGCGGTGAAGGCCCCCGGCTTCGGCGACCGCCGCAAGGCCATGCTGGAGGATATCGCTATCCTCACCGGCGGGCGGGTCATCTCCGAAGAGGCAGGGCGCAAACTGGATTCGGTAACCGTGCAGGACCTGGGCCGTGCCCGCCGGGTGGTGGCCAACAAGGACGAGACCACCATCGTGGAGGGGCGGGGCAGTGAGGCGGCTATCCAGGCCCGCATTAAGCAGATCAAGAAGCAGATCGAGGAGACCACCTCCGATTTTGACCGGGAGAAACTCCAGGAGCGCCTGGCCAAACTGGCCGGCGGGGTCGCCATCATTAAGGTGGGCGCTGCCACCGAGGTGGAACTGAAGGAGAAGAAGAACCGTGTGGAGGACGCCCTGTCCGCCACCCGCTCCGCCGTAGAGGAGGGCATTGTCCCCGGCGGGGGCGTTGCCCTGGTGCGGGCGGCCAAGGCCCTGGAACCCCTCCTCAAGCAACTGGAGGGCGACGAACGCACCGGCGTCCAGGTCGTCGCCAAGGCCTGTGAGGAACCCCTCCGGCTCATCGTAGAGAACGCCGGCGCCGAAGGGGCGGTGGTGCTGGAAGAGGTGCGCAAGGCCACCGCCTGGGACTGGGGCTACGACGCCGAGAAGGGTGAGTTCTGCCACCTCTTTGAGCGGGGCATTATCGACCCCGCCAAGGTCACCCGCTCCGCCCTGGAGAACGCCGCCAGCGTCGCCGCTATGATCCTCACCACCGAATCCCTGGTTACCGACATCCCCGAGAAGAAGGAGAGCACCCCCACCCCGCCACCTATGGAATACTAGCCCTCCCGAACGGGGACCGAGGCCAACCGGGGGCGGACGGGCGTCCGCCCCCGGTTCCTTTACACCTGGCGGGAAGGGCAGATATCCCGGAGAACGCACTCCCCACACCGGGGGCCCCGGGCCTTGCACACCCGCCGTCCATGCGTAATCAGGTAGACATGGAAGGGGTAAACCTCTTCCGGCTCCACCAGCCCCTCCAACAGGTCGTGGGCTTTGTCGGCGTTATCCCGTGGCCCCAGAAGCCCCAGTCGGCGGGCCACCCGATGGACATGGGTATCCACCGGCATGGCCGGCAGGCCCAGAGCGAAGCACAACACAATGGCGGAGGTCTTCGGTCCCACCCCCGGCAGGGAACGGAGCCACGCCTTCGCCTCTGCCAGGGGCATCTCCTGCAGGAAGGCCAGGTCTAGCCGCCCCCGGCGCTCCAGGATGGTGCGCAAGGCCTGCTGAATACGGGGGGCCTTCTGACGGGAGAGGCCCGCCGAGCGTATGGCCTCCTCAATCGCTTCCAGGGGAGCGTCCAGCACCTCTTCCCAGTGGGGGAAACGGGCCTTCAGACGCTCAAAGGCCCTCTTGCCGTTCACATCCGAAGTGTGCTGGGTGAGGATGGTGAAGACCAGTTCGTCCACCGGCTCCATGCGGGGACTCCAGACCACCGGCCCGTAGGCCTTCCGCAAGCGCCGAAGCGCCTCCCGAGCCTGAGAAGCAGGGTGGAGAACCGTCGGCTGGTGTGCCATAAAGGGGCTTGCCTTCCCCAGGGCTTTTCCTTAGGGTATAGTAGCAGAAGGGGGATGCGCTCGCCCTCGCCTTCCCTCCCTTACCGCACACGGGGGACGCCATGCTGACCGACGGACACATACGGGACGCCATCGCCGACGCCCTGCGCCACCACGGGGCTGACTATGTGGAAATCCGCCTGGAGCAGACCGATTCCACCCATCTCCTCTTTCGGGGGCGGGCGTTGGAGGAGGTGGGGCGCAACCAGGGGATAACGGGGTGCGTGCGGGCGGGAGTGGCCGGCGGATGGGGCTTCGTCTCCTTCCAGGACCTCTCCCGTCTGCGGGAAAAGGTGGCCACCGCCGTGAGCCACGCCCGCATGGTGGGGCGGGAACGCACCATGCTAGCCCAGGTCGCCCCCACGGAGGCAGTGGTGCCCCCACGCATCGGAAAAGACCCCCGCACCATCCCCCTTCTGGAGAAGAAGCGCCTCCTGGACGGCTACAACGAGGTGTTGTGGAGCGTGCCGGGGGTGCAGACTTCTACCATCGCCTACGTGGACACCTGGCGCAAGGTGGTCTTCGCCAGCAGTGAAGGCTCCTACATCCAGCAGGAGCGCATAGACATCACCATGCGTATCTCGGCCGTGGCCCGCAGCGGCGGGGATGTGCAACAGGTGGGCATCAGCATAGGCTCCCTGGGCGACTTCTCGGCTGTGGAGCGCCTGGAGGAGCAGGTGCGGGATATCGCCCAGAAGGCGGTCGCCATGCTCACCGCACCCCCTATAACGCCGGGGCGGTATACGGTTCTCCTGGACCCCATCCTGGCCGGGGTGTTCATCCACGAGGCCTTCGGCCACCTCTCCGAGGCGGACCATGTGTATGAAGACCCCCGCCTCCAGCAGATTATGGTGCTGGGGAGGCGGTTCGGCTCGCCTCTCCTCAATGTAGTGGACGGGGCGGCCATCCCCGGCCTGCGGGGCAGTTACGCCTACGACGACGAGGGCGTTCCCGCTCACAAGACCTACCTCATTCGGGAGGGGGTGCTGGTGGGGCGCTTGCACTCCCGGGAGACCGCTGCACGCATGGGCGAACAGCCCACCGGCAACGCCCGTGCAGTGAGCGCCGCCTTCCCCCCTATCGTGCGCATGACCAACACCCTCATTGAGCCCGGCCCCCACCGCCTGGAGGACCTGCTGGCCGATATCTCCGACGGCGTCTACTGCAAGAACTGGTATGGTGGTATGACCAGTATGGAGCAGTTCACCTTCTCGGCCGGGGAGGCCTACCGCATCCGCCAGGGGCGTATAGAGGAACTCCTGCGCCCCGTGATGCTCACCGGCAACCTCTTCACCACCCTCCATAACATTGACGGCATCGCCAACGACCTGGCCATAAACGAAGGGGGCGGGTGTGGGAAGGGGGGGCAGTTCCCCCTACCCGTCTCCAACGGCAGTCCCCATATCCGTATTCGCGATGTGCTGGTGGTGGGGCGATGACCATCTTGGAAGACATCCTGGAGCGGGCACGGCGGGTCGCCGATGAGGCGGAGGTGTTCGCCGTTACCAGCGTGGACACCCCTGTGCACTTTGAGGCCAACCGTCTCAAGGCAGTGCAGGAGCGCCAGACCTGGGCGGCCGGCCTGCGCATCATCAAAGGGGGGCGTATCGGCCTGGCCTCCACCAACCGCCAGGACGACCCCCAGGGAGTAGTGGAGCGCGCCTTGGAGACCCTGGCCCTGGGGGCGGAGGCGACCTTCACCTTGCCCGAGCCCCAGCCCTATCCCCATGTGCCCCTCTACGACCCAACGGTGGAGGCCCTCTCCGCCCAGGCCCTGGTGGACTTGGGGCAGGGGGCCATAGACGCCCTCCTCAGCCGATGGCCCCAGGTGTTGTGGGAGTGCCGAGTGGGGAAGGCGGTCTCCACCGTTACTATTCTGAACAGCAAGGGCCTCCACGCCTCCTATACCCGCTCCATCACCAGCATCGGACTGGAAGGCTCCTGGATTCAGGATGGGGATATGGTGTTCTTCTGGGAGAGCCAGGTCTCCTGCCACCCCATTCGGGACAGCGGGGAGGTGGTGGCGTCGCTGCACGCCCAACTGGAGAACGCCCAGCGCCTTGTGCCTGCCCCCCAGGGGGAGGTGCCGGTGGTCTTCACCCCCAAGGGGGTGGCGAGCCTGCTGATGATGCCCCTCCTCTCCGGCCTGAACGGGCGCAACTTGGTGCGCAAGGCCTCCCCCCTGGAAGGGAAGATGGGCCAGCAGGTTGTTGACCCCCGCTTCACCCTGGTGGACGACCCGACCATCCCCTACACCCCGGGGAGCCGTGCCTTTGACGATGAAGGGGTGCCCAGCCAGCGCATCCCCCTGATAGAGCGGGGGGTGTTGCAGGGCTTCCTCTTTGACCTGCAGACGGCCAGCCTGGCCAAGGCCCGCAGTAGTGGGAGCGCCTCTCGCTCCGTGGGCACCCTCCCCTCTCCCAGTTCCAGCGTGGTGGTTATCACCGAAGGGGATACCCCCCTTGCCGATGCCCTGGGCACCCTTCGCCAAGGGCTTATCGTGGAAGGGGTGCTGGGAGCAGGGCAGGGGAATGTGCTGGCCGGGGATTTCCAGGCCAATGTGCTCCTGGGCTTCCGTGTGGAGGGGGGCCAAGTGGTAGGGCGGGTGAAGGAGACGATGGTCTCGGGGAACGTGTATCATGCACTGCAACGGCTCATCGCTGTGAGCCGTGAGCGACGCTGGGTAGGTGGGAGCCTCCTCTCCCCCACCCTCATATGTGCCGGCGTCACCGTGGCGGCGAAGCACTAGGGAGGTTGATATGACGCTGGAGCGATACCTGGCCGATATCAGCGATACTTCCCGTCCCCTCAAGCACACCGTTCTGGCCGGCCTCTCGGGCCTCACCCCCGAGGAGGTGGAGGCAGTCCAGCGGGTGTGGCCCACTATCCCCGTGGAGAGGCGACGGCAGATCGTGGAGCGTCTCAGCGCTATGGCCGAGGAACGGGTGGAGATGGACTTCTCGCCCCTCTTCCGCCTGGCCCTTAAGGACCCGGACGAAGAGGTGCGTGCCCTGGCGGTGGGCGGGCTCTGGGAGTGCGAAGACCGCTCCCTTATCACTCCCCTCCTTACCCTTCTCAAGTGCGACGCCTCCCCAAAGGTGCGCTCGGCGGCCGCCCAGGGGCTGGGCAAGTTCGCCGGCATGGCGGTGGAGGGCCATTTGCCTCCCCACGAAGGGAAGCGCATCCTGGACGCTCTGGTGGCGACCTTCCGTAACCCCAAAGAGGATGTGGAGGTGCGTCGGCGGGCCCTGGAGGCCCTGGCGGTCTTCCCGGACCCGGTGGCCCACGACCTCATCCGCCAGGCCTACGAAAGCGCCGACCCCCGTCTGCGCCAGAGCGCCGTTTACGGTATGGGGCGCAACGGCGACGGCCAGTGGCACGCGGTTATCATTAAGGAACTGGCCAGCCCCAACCCGGCTATGCGCTATGAGGCGGCCGGGGCGTGTGCCGAACTGGGCGAGGAGAGCCTGGTGGTGCATCTCCTCCCCCTCCTGCAGGACGAGGACCTGGAGGTGCGCTTAAACGCCATCCGTGCCCTGGGGGCCATAGGAGGCAATCTGGCCAAGAAGAACCTCCTGCAACTCCTCAAGTCCCCCGATGCCACGGTGCGGGACGCCGCCCAGGATGCCCTGGAGCAGTTGCGGGCGCAAGAGGACCCCTTCACCTATAACTTCCGCACCCCCTAGCCTTTTCGGGCCCCGGGGTATCCCCTTACATCCCCGCCCCTCCTGTGGCACCATGGCTGTGCCCCGCTGACAAGGAGGAACTCATGGCCCAGCCTGTGCCAGCCGACGACGCCTCCTCCTTTGAGGCAGTGTGCTGGTTCTTTGACCAGTCGGCCGAACGCCTGCGCCTGGAGGACAGCCTGCGGGAGATGATGCGCCAGCCCTGGCGGGAACTCACGGTTCAGGTGCCGGTGCGCTTGGACAACGGCCAGGTGAAGGTGCTGACGGGGTATCGGGTGCAACACAACGCCGCCCGTGGCCCTTACAAAGGGGGGGTGCGCTACCACCCCCAGGCCGACCTGGACGAGGTGCGCGCCCTGGCGTCCCTTATGACCTGGAAGACCGCAGTGGTGGACGTGCCCTTCGGGGGTGCCAAAGGGGGGGTGGCCTGCGACCCCTCCCAGTTCAGCCAGGCGGAACTGAACCGCATCACCCGCCGATATATCCAGAGCATCTCCCATATCATCGGCGTCAACCGGGATATCCCCGCCCCCGACCTGGGCACCAACGCCCAGGTCATGGCGTGGATGATGGACGCCTACGGCCAACTCCACGGCTATACCCCGGCCATCGTCACGGGCAAGCCGGTGGAACTGGGGGGCTCCTACGGACGGGAATCCGCTCCCGGCCGGGGACTGGTGAACTGCCTGGAGGAGTGGGCACGCCTCACCCAGTATAACCTGCGAGGGGCGAAGGTGCTTATCCAGGGCTTCGGGCAGGTGGGCTCCTGGACGGCCCGCCTCATCGGCAACCTGGGGTGCGTGGTGACCGGTGTGGCCGACATCCGGGGGGGTATCTACAACCCCCACGGCCTAGATATCCCCCGCCTGCTGGAATACTCTCGCCAGGCCGGCACGGTGGTGGGCTTCCCCGACGCCGAGCCGGTGGACGGCAAGACCTTCCTGGAACTCCCCTGCGACATCCTTATCCCCGCCGCCATTGAGCACGTAATCCACGAAGGGAACGCCCCCCGCATCCAGGCCCGCATCGTAGTGGAGGCAGCCAATCACCCCCTGACCCCCGTGCCGACATCATCCTGCGGGAGAAGGGGGTAATCATCCTGCCCGATATCCTGGTGAATGCAGGGGGCGTGGTGGTCTCATACTTTGAGTGGACCCAGAACATCCAGCAGTTCCGCTGGGATGAGGAGCAGGTGAACCTGGAGTTGTATAAAGTGATGACCCGTGCCACCCGCAATGTGGTGGAGACGGCCCGTATGTATCAGGTGGACCTGCGCCAGGCGGCCTACATCATCGGGGTGAGCCGGGTGGCTCGGGCCATTCAGTTGCGGGGCTTTGTGTAGATACTTCCCCTGAGGGACTCCCCCGCACGGCGGAAGGGCCTGCAACGCCTTCTCCCCGTGCGGGGTATTCTATATGTTGCTACCCTCCGGGGAGGAAAACCTATGCCCTCCCGGCGCCTGGGCATCCCCGTCCTTGCCCAGGGCAAGGGCCGTGTGATGGGGAAGGGCCGCTGGGCGGCGGTGCTGACGCCGGTGGCCCTGGCCCTGCTGGTGCTCCTTTCGCCCCGCCCTCCTTCCCTTTCCCCCGAGGGGCAGCGTGTGCTGGCAGTGGTGGTGCTCACCGTAGGCTTCTGGACGCTGGACGCTCTCCCGCCGCCTGCGGTGGGGCTTCTGGGAGTGCTCCTGCTGGTGCTGGTGCGGGGGGTGCCCCAGCCGGGGGACGCCTTTTCGGGCTTTACCAGCCCCAGTGGGTTCTTCCTGCTGGGGGTGCTGGGGATGGGGCTGGCGGTGCAAAGGAGCGGGTTGGCCAACCGCTTCGCCCGGTGGGCCATCGCCCGCTCCGGGGGAAGCCCCATCCGCATGTTCTGGCAGATGGTCGCCTCTTTCCCCCTTATGACCGTCTTCGTCCCCTCGGCCACTGCCCGCACAGGGATATTGGTGTATGTGTATGAGGAGGCTCTGGCCCTGGCCGGGCGAGGCAAGCGGGCGCCCCTTTCCAAGGGGATTATGCTGGCCCTCAACTCCATCAACCGCCTGGCGTCCACCACCCTGCTGACCGGGGGCATCACCCCTATTACCACCTCGGCCATTCTTGGCTCTGCCCTGGGGCCGATAGAGTGGACGAGGTGGCTGGTGCTTCTCGCCCCGCCCTATCTGCTCCTACTGGCGGTGGGGGCGGTCCTGCTCCACTGGCTCTATGTGCGCCGGGAGAGGGGGGCTGTCTCAGCCCCTGCGGGGGGCCCGTCTGCGCCATGGGGCCCGGCGGAAAGGCGCACTCTAGGCGTGGTGCTGGTGGCCTCG
>BEHZ01000064.1 GCA_002923335.1 bacterium HR23
GGTAGACCCCCAGCACATACTCCTCGTCCAGGGGATGGGCTAGCCCCCCCAGAAGCCGGCGGATGGTCAGGAAATGCTGTTCCGCCAGCACCTCCGTGGGGGCCATAAGGGCAGATTGCCAGCCAGCCGTGCCTGCCATCAGCATAGACGCCAGGGCCACCACCGTCTTCCCGCTCCCCACCTCCCCCTGCAGGAGACGGCTCATGGGCTTCGCCTGGGCCATATCCGCCAGTATCTCCTCCAGCGCCTTTGCCTGCCCCGTGGTCAGGCGGAAGGGCAAGGTATCCAGGAAGGTCTCCAGGGCCCGACGGTCGCCCTGGATAACGGGTGCGGGGGCTTCTCGCCAGGCATGGCGGCGTTGCAGGAGCAGGAGTTGGGCCAGGAAGAACTCGTTGAAGGCGAGACGACGGCGGGCCTCCTCCCGTTGGGCGGGGCCGGCCGGGTAGTGGTAGCCCCATAGGGCATAGCGCAGACCCAACACACCCACCTTATCTACCACCTCGGCGGGAAGCCAGTCGTGCAAACGGGGGAGCCAGGTCTCCAGGGCGGTGCGCACCACACGCCGGACCGTTTTGGGGGAAAGGGTATCGGGCAGACGCCCCTCGCGCTTGGCCCCCGCCCGTGCACGGCGCACCGAGGGGTAGACCGGCACCCATACCCCCGGCCGGAAGACGCCCTCCCCTTCCTCCAACACCTCAAAAGATTGGGCCTCCAAAGTGCGGCGTCCGGCGAACACGTCCAGATACCCCGTTACGAAGACCCGCTGACCAGCCTCCAGCACCTTGGCGACATACTCCTGGTTGAACCATAGAACCCGCAGGTTGCCCGTCTCATCCCCCAGGACCGCCTCGGTGGAAGGTAGGGAGCGCCCCTCCCGGCTGGTGATGACCACGGGGCGCACCTCCCAAAGGGTGCCCACAACGCCTACCTCCTGCCCGGCCGCCTGCTCCGGCACCAGGTCTGCAACGGCAAAGATGGGGATGTGCTTGCGGGGGAGGAAATGCAAGAGGTGCCGAACTGTGGTAATCCCCGCCTGCTCCAGGCTGGCGGCGATGACAGGCCCCACCCCCGGCACTACCCGGACAGGCGACCCCAGGGAAACGCCCCGAGGCATAGGGCGCTCCTCCTGCAAGAAGGGAGGCCATTCCTCTTTTTGGGGAGACGGGGGGGCCGGGAGAGCAACCGGCGGGCGAGGCTCTGCAGGAGGGGCTGACACAGCGGTGCCAGCGGGGAAGGGCCCCCCCCCCATCCCCTCCCACACCCGCTCGGCCAGGTCCCGCCGCTCGTGAGGCGTCAGGGCGCTATAGGGCTTGCGGAAAAGGCCCAGCGCCTCCAGCCGTTGACGCAGGGGGGCATCGCCCTCCAGTTCCCGACGCCACGCCTCCAGGAAACGGTCTACCCCACCCGCCACGGCACGGTCGGGGAAGCCCTTCTTGGCCTCTAGGGCCAGGATGCCACGCAAAGCCTCCAGTTTGGAAGACGCCGGCGGGACCACCCTTCGCCCTCCTGGACCCATGGTAGCGGAGGGGGCCTTACTCCGCCCGCTCGAGAGCAACCCCCAAAGCGCCCGGTCCCAGGTAGGTGCCCAACACTGCCCCGAACCGCCCCAGCAGAACCCCCTGGGGAGGGGCAAAAGGCTGAAGGCGCTCGGCCAGGTGCTGGGCCTCTTCAGGGGTGGTGCTGTAGGCAACGGCCAGTTGGGCAAGGGGAGCGTGCTGGCGGGTGATCTCCACCAGGCGCTCCACGGCACGGCGACGGGTGCGCACCCGCTCCAGGGGATAGGCCTCCCCATCCCGCAGGGTCAGGATGGGCTTCACCTGCAACACCGACCCCAGGAAAGCAGCCGCCCTGCCGATACGCCCTCCCGTCTCCAGGTAGTCCAGGGTGTCCAGCACCCCGAAGAGATGGCACCGGCGGGCCGTCCGTCGGGCTACCTCCTCCGCCTCCGAGAGCGTTGCCCCCGCCTGCACCGCACGGGCGGCGGCCAGCACCACCAGCCCCAGCGCCAGGGAGGCCTGCAAGGTATCCACCACCACAATAGGGCACCCGCCGGCTAGTTGCTGAGCGGCCTGGGAGGCGGAGTTGTAGGTCCCGCTGACTTTAGACGAGATATGCAGGGAGAGAATGCCGTCGGAGTTGGCGCAACGACGGTAGAACTCCAGGAAGGTGCCGATGGAGGGCTGGGTCGTCTTGGGAAGCGTGCGCTCCTGCTGAAGGCGGGTGTAGAAAGCGTCGGGCGTAATGGTAACGCCGTCCAGGAAGGTTTCCGTGCCGAAGTGGACGGTCAGAGGCACCACCGCAATGCCCAGGGAACGGGCCAGGTCCGGCGGGAGGTCGGCAGTGCTGTCCGTGATCACCTGCACGGGCATCCGGCCTACTCCAGGGAGAGGATAACGGGGTAGAAGGGCTGACCGCCGTAGACCACCTCCACCTGCAGGCCAGGGAAGCGCTGGCGCAAGACCTGAGCGAGGGCGTCGGCGGAGGCTTGCGTCTGGTCGGCACCCCAGTAGAGAGTAACCACACCCTGGGTCAGAGGTTGGGCGTGCTCTACCACCCGGCACACCGTCTCCGTCAGACCCTCGCCGGCCACGACCAGGGTGCCGTCCAGGAAGCCCATCAGTTCCCCTTCCCGCACCTCCTGGCCGTCCACACGGGTGGTGCGGGTTGAGGCAACCACCTCGCCGGTGCGCACTTCCCGTATGGCCCGTTCCATACGGCCCAGGTTCTCTTCCGCCGATGCCTCGGGGTTGAAGGCCAGCAAGGCCGAGACCCCTTGCGGAATGGTGCGGGTAGGCAAAAGGTGCACCCTTTTGCCCGCCATGTTTACCGCCTGTTGCCCCGAGACGATGATGTTAGGGTTGTTGGGCAGGAGAATGACCTCCTGGGCGGGAACGGCGTCAATAGCCTGGAGCAGGTTCTGGACGCTGGGGTTCATGGTCTGCCCACCCCGCACAACCCACGCCCCCAGGCTCTGAAGGAGTTCCTCTATCCCCGGCCCCCAGCCGACCGCCACCACCCCCACACCTGCGGCCTGCCGAGAGCGCCAGCCATGGGCAAACTCCTCCCGCATCCTGTCCATGTCCTCAATGCGCACCTCATCCACCTGCCCGAAGCGCGCCGCGAAGGTGATGACCTCCTGAGGTGTAGAGGTGTGGAGATGCACACGCACCAGGGTCGGCTCTCCCATAACTACGGTGGACTGGGCCATAGGGGCCAGGGCAGAACGGATGGCGTCGGCGTCCACCGCCTCTCCCCTGATGATAAACTGGGTGCAGAAGCCGTAATGCTGGGTGGCCACCCGCTGAAGGAACGCCCTGCTCACCTGGCCCGTTGGCGGCGTTACCCGCAGGGGAATCTGCTCCAGGGGAACCCCCTGGAGGGCGTAGAGCATCCCCTCCAGGATAAGGACGAAACCCTGGCCCCCGGCGTCTACCACGCCTGCCTCGGCCAGCACAGGGAGCAGGTCAGGGGTGCGGGCCAGGGCCTCCCGTGCCGAGGAGAGGCCACGGGCAAGTGCGGTGGTAACATCCTCGCCCTTATGGTCGTCCAGCGCGTCGGCGGTCGCACGCATAACCGTGAGGATGGTGCCCTCTGTGGGATGGGCCACGGCTCGGTAGGCGGAATCCGCACCTTGGCGCACTGCCTGGGCAAGGGTAGGGGTGTCGGCCTCTTCGTAAGGGCGAAGGGCTTGAGCCATCCCTCGGAAGAACTGGGAGAGGATAACCCCGGCGTTCCCCCGGGCCCCAAGGAGGGCGCCATGGGAAGCAGATTCCATCACCCGGCCGATATGGTCGTCCTGAGAAGCGGATTGCAGGGTTGCCCGGAGGGTGAGGAGCATGTTGATACCCGTGTCCCCATCGGGGACGGGGTAAACGTTGAGGGCGTTGACCGCCTCGTAGTGGCGTTCCAGGGCCTTATAGCCACCCTCCAGGGCAAGGCGGAGGGCGCGCCCGCCCAGGCGGTAGAGAATGCCGGCGCATGTCCGTCCCCCTTTCCGGCCGGAGAAACTGCCCGCTCCGGGCTGGCCGAAATGGGCGTAGGCCACGCACCCCTCCTTGCGGTGGGAAACCCGATGGGCTAACCTTAGTAGGGATGGTAACGGAGACAGGCAGGAAAGTAAAGGGAGAGGCGAGCCTATGGCACGGTGTGCACTCTGCGGGAAGATAGGTCATTTCGGGCGTAATGTGAGCCACTCCAACCGGCGCACTCCTGCCCGCTGGCTTCCCAACATCCAGCGGAAGACGCTGGTGGTCAACGGCCAGCGCCGGAAGGTAACGGTGTGCACCCGCTGCATCCGCACCATGTATAAAGAAGCCCATGCCTAGAAGACCCGCCATCGCCTTGCGCATCTCGTAGCGGTTTGGTATAGTAAGACCGCGGTCGGGGCGTAGCCCAGCCCGGTAGGGCACCAGCATGGGGTGCTGGGGGTCGGTGGTTCAAATCCACTCGCCCCGACCATTTTTTCCGGGGGCTTGTCAGGACGGGGCGGAGGGGCTATAGTAGTAGCCAGGAGATGGCTCCCGCCCCCTGTGGGGATGTGGCTCAGTTGGGAGAGCGCCTGCATGGCATGCAGGAGGTCGGGGGTTCGAATCCCCCCATCTCCACCACCGTGGACGATATACTTCCCCTTCCTGGGTTATCCCCTGAGACGGCATAGGCATGCCCGTCGCCACCACCTTGCCCCTCCCCGGTCTACGGCGACCGTAAGGTTGAGGCGGAGAAAGGGAGGGGCTTCAGGGCCACCGCAGGCAGGCACGAGGCCAGGCCACGCTGAACGGGTATAGTGTGGGCAGGGCGTAGCCCACTGCCCTCGCCGGGGACGAGACCTGTCCTCGGTTCTTTTCCCTATGCCCCCTCTTGACACATCCCCAAAACGCCGTAAAGTAGGGACAGCATCGCTCCATGCAGCAGCGAAAGGAGGGGCTATGAAGGTCTACGCTCCCCTGCGTGGGCGCACCCTGGCGGAGGTGCCCGCCGAGGCACGGCGGGCCGAAGCCCTGGGCTACGACGGTGTTACCCTCAGCGAACTGACCATCGACCCCTTCCTGGCATCCACCCTGGCATTGGAACACACCCAAAGAACACGGGTGGGCACCGCCATCGCCGTCGCCTTTCCCCGCTCCCCTATGATCGTTGCCTATGAAGCGTGGAACCTCCAGGCCTTCTCCCAGGGGCGCTTTGAACTGGGCCTGGGCACCCAGGTGAAGGGCCACAATGAACGGCGCTTCAGCGTCCCCTGGAGCGCCCCCGGCCCCCGTATCCGGGAGTATGTGCAGGCCCTGCGGGCCATCTGGGACTGCTGGCAAAACGGCACCCCCCTGAACTTCCAGGGCCAGCACTATACCTTCACCCTCATGACCCCGGAGTTCAACCCTGGTCCCATCGCCCACCCCCGCATCCCTATCCTTCTGGCGTCGGTGAACCCCTATATGGCCCGCCTGGCCGGCGAGGTGGCCGATGGTGTCCTCCTCCACGGCTTTATGACCTGGAAATACATCGCCGAGGTGGCCCTCCCCGCCATTGAGGCGGGAGCCAAAAAGGCCGGCAAAACCTTCAAAGATGTGGAGGTATCGGGTGGAGGCTTTATCGTTACCGGAGCCACCGAGGAGGAGGTGCTCCAGAACCTTGAGGTTACCCGTCGCCGCATCGCCTTCTATGCCTCCACCCGCACTTACAAAGCGGTGATGGACCTGCACGGCTGGGGCGATGTAACCCTCCGCCTGCACCAACTGACCCTCCAAGGGCGATGGAAGGAACTGCCCACCCTGATCACCGACCAGATGCTCGACGCCTTCTGCGTAGTCGGCACCTACGACTCTATCCTTCCCCGCCTGAAGGAGAAATACGCCGGCTGGGCCACCCGCATCGCCTTCCCCATGCCCAATGGCGAAGGCCCTGCCGATGCCTCCCTGAAGCGGTTGCTGGCGGGCATAAAAGCCCTGTAAACACTGCGGAATGCGCCAACCCTTCCCCTTGCAAAGACGCCAGCCCCTGGCTACCATAGTGCCAAACGGCCAACCGCACTGGGAGGTGAGCCATGCCGGATATGGCCCTCAGCGACTTGAAGGTGTTGGACTTCACCCAGGCCATCGCCGGCCCTTATTGCACCAAACTCCTGGCCGACTTCGGTGCGGATGTTATCAAAGTGGAGCGGCCAGACGGAGGCGACCCCTCTCGCCGGTGGGGTCCCTTCCCCAACGATGACCCCCATCCTGAGAAAAGCGGTCTCTTCCTGCTCCTGAACACCAATAAGCGTTCCATCACCCTGAACTTGAAAACCGAAGCGGGCAAGAAGATCGCCCGCCAACTGGTGGAATGGGCGGATATCGTGGTGGAGAGTTTCCGCCCCGGCACCATGGCCAAGTTCGGCCTGGACTACCCTACCCTCCACGCCCTCAAACCCACCCTGGTCTACACCTCCATCTCCAACTTCGGTCAGACCGGCCCCTACCGGGACTACCTGGCTTCGGAGATCATCATTTACGGCATGGGTGGGGAACTGTATAGCACCGGCCTGGACTTTCGGGAGCCGGTGAAGATGTATGGAACCGTTTGCCAGTTCCTGGCAGGCAACATCGCTGCGGTCGCCACTATGGGGGCGGTGTTTGTCGCCCGCCTCCAGTCCATTGGTCAGCAGGTAGACATTTCCCTGATGGAGACCCAACTGGGTAACCAGGATCGGCGCATGCCGGCTCTGGTGGCCTACCAATACACAGGGGAGGTAAGCGGGCGCATCCCCCTGGGGCAGGCGGGTTACCCCATCGGCATTTACCCGTGCAAGGACGGCTACTTTGAGATTATGAGCGGACTAGGACGCTTCCGCCAGGCTGCCGAGATGCTGGGCAACCCCGATTGGCTCCAGGACCCCAAATGGTATACCCCCACCGCCCAACAAGACCCCGCCCTGAAAGAGGAGTTTGAGGCCCACTTCTTCCCCTGGCTGATGGAGCACACCATGGCCGAGTTGTGGGAGATCGCCCAGCGCCACCGGGTCCTCTCGGCCCCCGTGAACACCGTAGCCGATGTGGTGAACGACCCCGTCTTCAACGAGCGGGGCGCTTTCATCGAGGTGGAGCATCCCGTCGCCGGCAAGGTGAAGATGCCCTCGCGTCCCTTCCTGATGAGCGAGACCCCCTGGCAGCTGCGCCGTCCCGCCCCCTTGCTGGGTCAGCATAACGAGGAGGTCCTCTGCGGACTGTTGGGCTATAGCAAGGAGGACCTGGTGAAACTGCGGGAGCAGAATGTCATCTAACCTCGGAAGCCAGAGCAAGGAGGTGCCCTATGCCCCGTCTCCCCCTGGAAGGCATCCGCATCGTGGACATCACCGTGGTGTGGGCCGGGCCTTACGCCTGTTTCCTCCTGGCTCACCTGGGCGCCGAAGTGATACGCGTGGAATCCATCAAGTTCTTCCAGCCCCTCACCCGTGGGGCCATCCCCCGCCCGCCCAAGGCGGTTGTCCAGCGGGGCCAGCCCCCCTGGATCTGGGGGATGCCCAACCGGGACCCGGGCCAGCGCCCCTGGAACCGCTTCCCCATGTTCAACGCCCACGCCTCCAACAAGAAGAGCATGACCGTTGACCTGCGGGTGCCCAAAGGGAAGGAAATCCTCGCCCGCCTGGTCAAAATCTCCGATGTGGTGATAGAGAACAACGTGACCGAGACCATGGACAAACTGGGGATCACCTATGACTGGCTCCGCTCCATCAAGCCCGACATCATCTTCGTGCGCATGCCGGCCCTGGGGAGCACCGGCAAATACGCCAACTACCGCCTCCTGGGCTCTATGAACGAAGGGGTCGCAGGGCATAATACCCTGCGGGGCTACCCCGATATGGACCCCACCGCCGTTACCCCTATTTACGCCGCCGACGCAGCGTCCGGTGCTGGCGCTGCTTTCGCCGTCCTCGCAGCCTTGCACTACCGCCGGCGCACCGGCAAGGGCCAACTCATAGAACTCCCCCAGATAGAGAACTTCATGCCTTACCTGGGCCAGGCCATTCTGGACTACACCATGAACGGGCGTATCCAGCGCACCATAGGCAACCGCCACCCCTGGGCCATTCAGGGCGTCTACCGGTGCAAAGGGGAAGACCGCTGGTGCGCCATCACCATCTTCAACGATGAGCAGTTCCAGAAGTTCTGCCAGGCCACCGGCCACCCTGAATGGGCCACGGACCCCCGCTTTGCCGATGCCATCAGCCGATACAAAAACCACGACGAGTTGGACAAACTCATCGAGTCCTGGACTATCCTGCACACCCCCTACGAGGTGTTCCACCTGCTCCAGCGGGCGGGGGTGCCGGCCGGCCCCGTTATGGACCAGCGGGACGCCTACAACGACCCGCATCTCCAGGCACGGGGCTTCTTCCAGAAGGCCTACCAGGAGGACTGTGGGGAACACTTCTACCCCGGCGCCCCCTTTACTATGTCCGAAACACCCCCCTCCATCCGTCGGGGCCCCGTGCGCCTGGGCGAAGACAACGAGTATGTCTACAAGACCCTCCTCAAGGTCAGCGACGAGGAATACCAGCAACTTATAGAGGAGGGGCACATCGGCATGGACCTGGCCCCCGATGTGGTGGCGTAACGCTTAGGGGCTACCCGCCGGGGCGCCAGACGCCCCCCCTATGGGGCACAGGTCCCGGAGGGGGCAGGCTCCGCAGAGGGGCTGCCGCTTCCGGCACACCTCCTTCCCCAGGCGCACCAGGAGGGCGTGGTATTCGTTGAAGGTGCGCACATCGGGAGGGAGGTGCTCTAGAAAGAGCCTCTGCACCTCCCGATAGCGGGCCTTGCTCCCCACTATCCCCAGACGGTGGAAGATGCGGATGGTGTAGGCATCCACCACAAACACCGGCTTCCCCGCAGCGTAAAGCAGGATATCGTCGGCCGTCTCTTCGCCGATGCCGTAAATGCCCAAAAGTTCCTCCCGAAGGGTGTGGGTCTCCTGGGCGAAGAGGGCATTGAGGTCGTCGTTGTAGCGGGCCAGGTGCTCCACAAAGGCCTTCACCTTGCGAGCCTTCACCGTGAAGTAGCCGGAGGGGCGCAAAAGGTGGGCCAGCTGCTCCAGGGGCATAGCCCGCAAAGCGGACGGCGAAAAGGCTCCGGCCCGCTTCAGGTTCGCCAGGGCACGCTCCACATTGCGCCACGAGGCGCTCTGGGTGAGAATGGCGCCAATGCACACCTCAAATGGCCCGTCCCCCGGCCACCACTTCTGGGGGCCATAGG
>BEHZ01000065.1 GCA_002923335.1 bacterium HR23
GCGGGGACGGCGATATCCCTTCGGCGCAGGCCCAGGCGCTGGCCCAGCCCCGCCTGCACTTCCAGGGTGGTAACCCCCACCTTGCGAATACGGTAGAGGGTGAAAGGCCCTTCCCCCTGGGGCAGGGTAATACGCTCTTCAACAACGAAGTCCTGGGGGGAGGCCTTCAGGCGCACATGGGGCCTACTTGATTGCCTGGGGGTTTACCGGCGAGCCGACCGCCCCTGTAATGGGGAGGGGCGGAGCGCAGAAGAACATCTCATACCGCCCGTCTCTGGCGCGGTCCTCTGCCAGGGCGTCCAGGTCGAAAATCTCCCCCACCAGGAGGCCCATATTGGGGATGGCGACCACATGCCAGGGCTGGCGCACATCGGGCACCTCGTTGGGGCGCACCTCCACGCCCCATGTGTCGGAGCAGACGGAAGCCACCTCCTTCTCGTAGATCCAGGGGATGGTGAGGAGGGAGAGGCCTGGGGCGTCGCCCCCGGCGTAGTCGCCCCAGTCGCCCCGCTTTCGGCAGAGGGTAATATGCCCCGTGCGAATGAGGAGGAAGTCGCCACGGCGCACCTGCACCCCCTGGTGGCGCAGGCAGGCGTCCAGGTCTTCGGGGTAAATGGCGGTGCCCGGTTCCAGCCAGGGGACGCCTTTCCAGCAGGCGATGTCCAGGAGCACCGCTCGCCCCACGATATGGTCCCGCATCTTGTCAATGGAGTTTTTGGCGGCGCCCTGGGCGGTAACCAGCCCGGCGGAGCGCCCATTATACATTATCCCTTTATAGAAGATGTGCGCCAGGCTATCCCACTGGGTAGCGCACTGCAAAGGCATGCACACCATATCGTCGCTCCCGGCCATAAGGGGAGGCTCGCCCCCCTCGGCGGAGGCCAGGGCATCGGCACCGGTGCGGAGCATGGTATGGACGGGGTTGAAACGGCGGGTGTAGTGGCTCTGGCGCTGGGGGCCGTTGCTGTTGAAGTCTATGGCCAGGCTGAAGACCTTCCCCTCCCGGATGAGTTTGCTGGCCTCCCGCACCGTTTCAGGGGTAATGAAGTTCAGGGTGCCCAGTTCGTCGTCAGGCCCCCAACGCCCCCAGTTGCGATAGCGCTCGGCCAGTTGCACCACAAAGGAACGGTCAAAGGTCGGCATAGGCCCTCCTCTTTTTTGCCCCAGGATAGCACACCTAGCCCAACCCGCCCAGCCAGCGCAGGATGGCCAGGAGGCCCAGGTCGCACAGGAAGGCGATACCCAGGTCCTTCACCAGTTTGCCGGCGAAGACAATGAGATAGAAGAGGTGGAGGGGGTAACGCAGGCTCCCGGCGGCGATGCCCACCATGTCAAAGAGGGGGTTAGGGATGGCCGACGCCAGGAAGAGCACTACCCCCCCCTTGTAGCGCATCCAGGCGTAAAAGCGCAGGTAGTAGGGGTGCTTCTCCAAGAGGGTGCGCCCGCCAACGCCTGCCAGGTAGCCGGTGGTCTCCCCCAGGGTCTCCCCGGCGGCCGCCAGGGCCGCCACCGCCCACGGGTTGAGGGCCAGCACCCCCGCCCCAGCGCATACCGACGCCAGGCCCGGCACCGGCACGAAGATAGAGGCGCTCCCCATCAGGGAGAGCAGGAAGATGCCCGGATAGGTAGCGGTGCGGAAGGCCCACAGGAAGTTGCGGAAGACGATGGCGGCGATGATAACAATCGCAACGACCGCCAGGGCGGTTATCCGCTGGGCACGCTCCCTACCTGTCGCCCCTGTCAAGCGGACGAGAGCGACCCACTGCAGAGGCCTGACCATCCAAAGGGGCTCCTGGCCCTATGCTAATCTCCCAGGGGAAATGGGTCAAGGGAGGCGCACAGCCCCCCAGGGCATACACAGTGCAGGAGACAACTCTTACAATGGGGTTAGCCCATGTGCGCAGTGAGGGGGTGTCCCATGGAGAAGTGGGGAGCGGTTATCCTGGCCGGGGGGAAAGGGGTGCGCATGCGCTCCCGCCTCCCCAAAGTCCTCTTTCCCCTCTGTGGGAGGCCCATGCTGGTCCATATCCTGGAGACGGTGCGTCAGGCGGGGGTGCACGCCCTTACCCTTGTTGTGCCCCCCGAGCACTCCGATATTGCCCAGGCAGTTGGAGAGGGGGTGGAGTGGGTCGTTCAGCCGCAGCCCTTGGGCACAGGTCACGCCCTTGCCTGTGCCCGCCCCGTGGTGGAGGGGCGTTTCACCCATCTCCTCGTTCTCTATGGGGATGTGCCTCTCCTTCTCCCCCAGACCCTTCAGCGCCTCATGGCCCACCACGAAGCCAACCGCTCCGCCCTGACCCTCCTCACCGCCCCCGAGCCGCCGGTGCCAGGGCTGGGGCGCATCATACGGGACCCCGCCAGCGGGCGGGTGCGGCGCATCGTGGAAGAGCACGAGGCTTCCCCCGGCGAGCGCCAGGTGCGGGAGGTGAACAGCGGTCTCTACGCCCTGGATACCGCCCTGTGCCTGCCCCTGCTGGAGCGCCTTGCCCCCCATCCCAACGGTGAGGTGTTCCTCACAGACCTGGTGGAGGTTGCCCTTGCCCAGGGCCTGCGGGTGGAGACGGTGGGGGTGGATGACCCCCTGGAAATCCTGGGCGTCAACGACCGGGAGGCCCTGGCCCGTGCCGAGGGGGTAATGCGCCTGCGCCTGTGCCGGCGCTGGATGCGCCAGGGGGTGAGCATCCTTGACCCCGCTACCACCTACCTGGACGCTACCGTGGAGATAGGTGAGGACACGGTGCTCCTCCCCGGCACCCATCTCTTGGGCACGACCCGCATCGGACGGGAGTGTCGCATCGGCCCCTATGCCGTCCTCCAGGATACCGTAGTGGGCGATCGGTGCGTTGTGGTGGCTTCCTTCCTGGAGGGGGCGGTGCTGGAGGAGGGGGTGGATGTAGGGCCTTTCAGCCACCTGCGCCCCGGCACCTACCTGGAGAAGGGGGTGCACATCGGCAACTGCGTGGAGGTGAAGAACAGCCGGCTGGGGCACGGGGTGAAAAGTGGACACTTCAGTTACCTGGGGGATGCCACCATTGGCCCCGAGACCAACATCGGCGCCGGCACCATCACCTGCAACTTTGACGGCGTCCGCAAGAACCCCACCGTTATCGGGGCACGGGCCTTCATCGGCTCCGACACCCTACTGGTGGCGCCCGTCTCCGTTGGGGAGGGGTCGGCTACGGGTGCCGGCGCAGTGGTAACCAAAGACATCCCACCGGGGGTGCTGGCGGCCGGCATGCCAGCCCGCCCCATCCGTCGGCTGGCAACCCCGGAGGGCCTTCAGGGGCAAGAGGGGATGGAGTAGGCCCCGTGTGTGCTATCATAGGCACAAGGGGGAGGGTATGACACAATCGGCTCCCGCCGTCCTGCCTGCGCAACGGAGGGTATCGGCGCGCCCCAAGGTGGCGGTGCTCTTTACCAGCCCCACCACGGTGCTGGAGGACATCGCCCGTGCCATGCGCCTGGCCGACTACCGGGAGCACCTACCCCCCGGCGTCCCCGTCCTGCTGAAGATCAACATCTCCTGGCAGCACTGGTATCCTGCCTGTTCCACCACCCCCTGGCAACTGGAGGGGGTAATCCGCACCCTGCGGGCCGACGGCTACCGGGACCTCATCCCCGCCCAGAACGGCACCGTGGTGGTGGACTCCTTCGTGGGCGAGGTGAACAACGGCCATAAGGTCGTGCTGGACGCCTACCGCCTGCGCAGTATCCACCTAGATGTGCCCCCCCAGCGCTGGATTCCCTATACCCCCAAGAGCAAACTCCTGGTGCTGGACAAAATCTTCCCCGAGGGCATTACCATCCCCGAGGTCTTCCCCGGCAAGAGCATCATCCACCTGCCGACTCTGAAGACCCACGTCTTCACCACCATGACAGGGGCTATGAAGAACGCCTTCGGGGGCCTGTTGAACCGCAAGCGCCACTGGACCCACTCGGTCATCCACGAGACGCTGGTGGACCTGCTGGCCATCCAGAAGGAAATTCACCCCGGCGTGTTTGCGGTCCTGGACGGCACCTTTGCGGGGGACGGCCCCGGCCCCCGTGCCATGCGCTGGCACGTGAAGAATGTGCTGTTGGCGTCGGCCGACCAGGTGGCCATAGATGCGGTGGCTGCCCGCCTGATGGGGTTTGACCCTCTCGCCATCAAGTTCATTCGCCTTGCCCACGAGGCGGGCCTGGGGGTGGGCGACCCCTCCCAGATTGAGGTGGTGGGGGCGGATATCCGTGGGGTGAACTTCCGCTTTCGGGCCACCGAAGAGACCTTCGCCAGCCGAGGCCAGAAACTGATTTACTGGGGGCCTTTGAAGCCCCTGGAGCGCCTGCTCCTGCGCACGCCCCTGGTGCCCTGGGCCTATTTCGCCTCCAACGCCTACTACAACGGCTTCTGGCGCACCTTCGTCGGCCGGCGCCGGGTGCGCAAGGCGCTGGCTACCCCCTGGGGCCAACTCTTCCAGCGCTACCTGCGGGAGGGGCCTTTGGCCTCGCCCTAGGCCCACTCCCTTATTGACCAACCTGGCAGCAAAACAACGGGCGCCCTCCAGAGGCGTCCTAGGGAGGGAAAAGGCATGACTATAGAGCGACCGGGAGCAGTGAAGGCCCGTGGCAACCCGGTAACCCTCATCGGGCCGGAGATCAAGGTGGGGCAAAAGGCCCCCGACTTCACCGCCGTGGGGCAGGGCTTCAAGCCCGTCTCCCTGAAGGACTTCCAGGGGAAAGTGAAGGTGCTCCTGTCGGTGCCATCCCTGGATACCCAGGTGTGCTCCACCGAGACGAAGAAGTTCAACGAGATGGCCGCCACCCTGCCCCGTGATGTGCAGATCGCCGTTATCAGCATGGACCTCCCCTTCGCCCAGGCACGCTGGTGCGGGGCCAACGGGGTGGACAAGGTGCTCACCGCCTCGGACTTCCGGGACCGGCAGTTTGGGGAGGCCTATGGGGTGCGCATCAAGGAGACGGGGCTTCTGGCACGGGCGGTGTTCGTGGTGGACAAAAACGATGTGGTGCGCTATGTGGAGTATGTGCCGGACATCGTCCAGGAGCCGAACTACGAGGCGGTAAGGAAGGCGGTGCAGGCCCTCGCCGGAGGGTAGCGCCCCCGCCCCCTTTTTCCCCAGACGGGGATGAAGCCTACCGGGGAGGACCTTCAGGCCAGTTCTTCGTGGTCGGTATCCTGGCCGGCCTCCCCTTCGCTGAACACCCCCAGGTCCCGCCCCTGGTGGATGTGGACGATGAACTCCTCCCGGTTGATGCCCACCGCATCCAGGAGTTCCTCGTCCACCGTCTGTATGAGGTCCTGGATGGCCTCCTGGGTGAGGCGCTCGTGGACAAAGAGGCTGGCGTGGACGATGGTGGGGGTGAAGTGGAGGTCCAAACGCCCCACTTCTTCGTCGTCCTCAAAGATGGTGTAGCACTCCGAGGAGGGGGTTCGGCACTCCCGCTCAAAGTAGAAGGTCCCCATCTACCGCTCCTTACAGCCCGACGATGTGATAGCCGGCGTCCACCGGCAGAATGGCCCCGGTAACACCGCTGGAGAGGTCGCTCAGCAGGAAGAGGGCCGACTGGGCCACCTCCTGATGGGTGATGTTGCGCTTGAGGGGGCTGCGCTCGGCGTGGATGCGCTTCATGTCAACGAAGCCGTGGATGCCTCGGGCGGCCAGGGTGTCCAGGGGGCCGGCGGAGATGGCGTTGACCCGGATGTTCTGTGGCCCCAGTTCGTAGGCCAGTTGGCGCACCTCCTGCTCCAGCGCCGCCTTGGCCGTCCCCATGATGTTGTAGCCCGGGAAGACCCGCTGGGACGCCTGGAAGGTCAGGGTAAGGATGCTCCCTCCCTCCCGCATGAGGGGCACCGCCTCCCGCACCAGCAGAAGGAAGGAGTAGGCGCTCACCTCCAGGGCGATGCGGAAGCCCTCCCGGCGGGTTTTCAGGAACGCCCCGCTGATGTCCTCCCGCTGGGCATAGGCGATGCTGTGCACCAGCATGTGCAAGGTGCCGAAGGCTTCCCCTATCCGTGCGAAGGCCGACGCCACCTCCTCCTCGTTCTGCACATCGCACTGGAGGAGCAGGGGGGGCTGGCGCAGTTGGGTGGTCAGGCGTTCCACCCGCTCCCGCAGGCGTTGGTTCTGATAGGCGATGGCCAGGCGTGCCCCGGCACCGTCCAGGGCCTGGGCGATATGCCAGGCAATGCTCCATTCGTTGGCGACGCCGAACACCGCCCCGTTCTTCCCGCTCAGGTCAATGGTGTGCACTGCCCCCTCCCAGGGGAGGATGTATCCCCCTCCCATGCGCTACCATAAAAGAAATCCCTCCGGGGGGCAAGGCCGTGTGGAACCTGCATCTGGTCTGCCACGCCTGCGGGCAGGAGTTCCCCCCTACCCACCGTGCCCCCTTCTGCACCACCTGTCAGGGCCCTCTGGATATCCTTTACCACACCCCGCCCCGTTCTCAGGCCGGAGAGGGGCCGGGCATCTGGCGCTGGCGGAACGCCTTCCCCCTGGCTCCGGACCTGCCCCCGGTCTCGCTGGGAGAGGGCAACACCCCCCTCATTCCCCTGGAGCGGGCGGGGGAGGCGGCGGGGTGCTCCCGCCTCTGGGCGAAACTGGAATACCTCAACCCCACCGGCTCCTTTAAAGACCGGGGGAGTGCCCTTTTGCTCTCGGCGCTCAAGGCCCTGGGCGTCCAGCGCCTTATTGAGGACTCCTCCGGCAATGCCGGGGCGTCCCTCAGCGCTTACTGCGCCCGTGCAGGCATCCAGGCGGTGGTGTTCGTGCCCGACACCGCTCCCCGTGCCAAGGTTCGGCAGATCCAGGTATATGGGGCGCAGGTGCGCCTCGTCCCCGGGGGGCGGCAGGCGGCCGCTCTGGAGGCCCGCCGGGCCTGGGAACGGGGGGAGGGCGCCTACGCCTCCCACGCCTTCTCCCCCTTCTTCCTGGAGGGGATGAAGAGTTTCGCCCTGGAGGTGTTCGCCCAAACGGGGGGCGACGTGCCGGAGCACATAGTTTTCCCGGTGGGCAACGGCTCCCTACTGGTGGGCACCTGGCTGGGGCTTCTGCTGCTGAAACAGGAGGGGCGCCTTGGCCGTCTACCCCGCTTGCACGCCGTGCAGGCCCGGAGGGTCTGCCCCATCGTGGCCGAGTGGCAGGGAGGTGAGTGGAAACCCCGCCCTGGGGTGCGCACCATCGCCGGGGGAGTCGCCGTGAGCCAGCCCGCCCGCAGGGCCCAGGTGCTCCAGGCCCTCTGGGAGACCGGGGGGCAGGCAGTGGCGGTGGACGAGGTTGACATCCGGGCGTGGCAGAAGGTGCTGGCCCAGGGGGAGGGGATTTTCTGCGAACCCACCTCGGCGGTGGCTTTCGCCGGGGTTGCCCTCCTGTGCGCCGGGGGCGTTATCCGCCCGGGGGAGCGGGTGCTGGTGCCCGTTACCGGTTTTGGTCTGAAGGACCGTGTGCCCAGGGGGTGAACATGGACGCACAGGCGTGGGAGGCCCTTCTCCAGAGGAGCCTGGAGCGGGCCACCCCCTTCACGAGAGGGGTCTTCGGCTCCCGCACCATGACGGGGCAGGAGGTGGTGGACTTCCTCCGGCGGGTGCGCACCGTGGTGGTGGGCACCACCAATCCGGCGGGGGCGCCCCACCTGAGCGTTACCGGCCCTATTGTGTGGCAGGGGCGCCTTTACCTGGGCTTTTCCCCTCAGTCGGCCGCTTACCGCCATCTGCAGAGGCTCCCTCGCCTGGCTCTGGTGGCCCACCAGGGGTGGCGCAGGGTGCTCATCCTGGAAGGGGAGGCCCGGCTGGTGCCCGAGGGGGAGGAGGCCGAACAGGTGCGCCGGGCCGAGGAGGCCCGCCACGGCTGGACCTCCCCCACCCTGGTAGAGGTGCTCCCCCGTAAGGCCTTCACCTGGAAGGGCGAGGCGACATACTAGCACCCCTAAAGGGGCGCATAGCGCCGTAAGGTGCAGGAGCCGAGGTCCCCTCTAACCGCGATAGGTTAGCGGGAAATAACAAGGGCAGGGCCGGCGGGGGTGTCCTCCACATCCAGCACCGCCCCTTCCAGGTGTTGGGCGATGGCGGGCTCAATGAGGAGCACCGCCTCCTCCTGGTGCCTGACCACCTGGTCGTTCTCTCGCTCTATGTCCAGGGTGAGGCGGAAGTTGCCCTGGGGGTCGGTGATGAGGCGCAGGCACTGGTTGCTCTCCCGCTCTACGCTGTCCAGCACCTGCTTGAGTTCCCGGCTGGCCCGTTCCGTTACCGTGAGCATAGCGCCTCCTCGGCGTGTTCTTGATGTCCCCCGCGTCCCCTATGGGGGGTTGTGGGGGCAAGGCCCCGCCAGTGGGGATGTCCCTTCTCCTGTGCCGGCGGAACGGGAGCCGGGACACTTCCCTCTAGAGGGGTGGGCACACGCACACGCCCATGATACCGCAAAAAGTGGGGGCGTGTCTTTTCCCCGGCCAGGCGTATACTATTATCTGGTAAGTCTTGCACCCGCAGGGGGCGGTATGGATTACGATGTCGTCATCGTGGGTGGGGGGGCGGCGGGCCTTTCGGCCGCCATTTACACCACCCGTGCCCAACTGAAGACTCTGGTGATTGAGAAACTGGGGTGTGGGGGGCAAATCCTCAACACCGACCTTATTGAGAACTACCCCGGCTTCCCCGAGGGGGTGAAAGGCCCTCTGCTGGCCCAGGCGCTGGAGGAGCAGGCCCGCAAGTTCGGTGCCGAAATCCTCTACGATATGGTGGAGCGGGTGGAGGTGGAGGGGCATCCCAAGGTGGTGCACACCTCCGGCGGGCGCTTTACCGCCAAGGCCCTTATCCTGGCCACGGGGGGCGAGCATAACAAACTGGGGGTGCCGGGGGAGGAGGAGTTCGCCGGGCGGGGCGTCTCCTACTGCGCCACCTGCGACGGCAACTTCTTCGCCGGCCAGCCCGTGGTGGTGGTGGGTGGGGGCGACGCCGCCATAGACGAGGGCCTTTACCTGACCCGCATGGTGGCCCGGGTCACCGTGGTGCACCGCCGGGACCAACTGCGGGCCAGTAAGATCCTCCAGCAGAGGGCCTTCGCCAACCCCAAGATGGAGTTCAAGTGGAGCACCGTGGTCCAGGAGATACGGGGCGAT